>JAJPZD010000257.1 GCA_021204605.1 Prevotella sp. | reverse complement strand
GCATTCAGAATGAGATTGCGCAAATCGACAAGAACATAGAATTGCTTAACCACCAACTATCCACCCTTGAGGAGCAATTGGATGATCGTAAGACGAAATACATTGAGTCAATGCGCTACATGGCACGTAACCGCAATGTTCAAGACAAGCTGATGTTCATTTTCAGCGCTAAGAATTTCGCTCAAATGTACCGCCGTATGCGCTTTGTACGTGAATATGCCGCCTACCAACGTGTGCAGGGCGAAATGGTGAAAGAGAAACAAAACCAAATAGAGGAAAAGCACAAGGAGTTGCAGCGCATCAAAGACCATAAGAACAGCCTGTTGGCAAAAAACCAACAGGAGCAGGCTGCCTTGCAGACAAAACAGAATGAGCAGAAGATGATGGTGCTGACTTTACAGAAACAACAGAAAACAATACTGTCAATCATCAATGACCAGAAAAAGAAAGACGCTGCCCTGAACGCCCAGATCGACAAACTCGTAGCAGAAGAAGTGGCACGCGCAAAGGCAAGGGCAGAGGCGGAAGCGGCTAAAAAGAAAGCTGAGGCAGAAGCAGAGGCGAAGAAACGTGCTGAGGAACTGGCACGCAAACAGGCAGAAGCCGAAGCGGCTGCAAAGGAAAACGAACGCAAGATAGCGGAGGCGAAAGAGAAAGAGGAGCGTCTGAAAGCAGAGGCAAAGGCTGCAGAGCAGAAGAGCAAAGAGGAGAAAGAGCGTGCCGAGCGTGCTGCAAAAGAGGCTGAGGCCAACAGAATAGCCGCTGAGCGGAAAGCAAAGGTTGAACAGACAAGACATGACAACGAGATTGCGGCAGCCAAGAAAGAGGCGACTGAAACGGCAACTCTCGACACCGAGGACCGCAAACTAAGCGGCAGTTTTGAGCGCAACCGTGGCAGACTGCCAGTGCCGATAACGGGCTCTTATAGAATAGTAAGCCATTTTGGACAATATAACGTGGAAGGTTTAAAGAACGTACAATTAGACAACAAGGGCATCAACATTCTCGGCAGTAACGGTGCATCGGCACGCGCGATATTCGATGGCGAGGTTAGCGCCGTGTTCAGTTTCGGCGGAAGCATGGTGGTGATGGTGCGTCACGGGCAATATATCTCTGTATATTGCAACCTCCGTTCAGTGAACGTTCACCGTGGACAGAAAGTAAGTACAAGCGAGGCTTTGGGGGCAGTGGGAACGGATAACATTCTTCAATTCCAACTTAGAAAGGGAACGGAGAAACTCAACCCTGAGACCTGGCTGAGAAAATAATATATGATTAAATTTAATGAGCTGACAGAGAATGACAAGGAACTGATACATAGTTTCACCTTATGGGGAGTGGGTCAAAACTGCGACCTGTCATTCTCCAACCTTATCAGTTGGAAATTCCTCTACAATACACAATATGCCATTGTGGATGATTACCTGATTTTCCGTTTTTATGCCGGTCATCACCTTGCTTATATGATGCCTGTTGCGCGTCCTAAGACACAGCAAGACGGTACATTCAAAGTGGGAAAGTGTGATGATTGTTTCGTGAGGATAATAAAGGCAATACGTGAGGACTCCATAGCCATGGGGCATCCTTTCCTCATGTTGGGTGCTTGCAACTATTTGAAAGAACTCTCCGAAAAGTATTTCCCTGATACATTTGACATAAAACCTAATCGCGACCATAGCGATTATGTGTATATGAGGGAAAAACTGATCAATCTATCTGGAAAGAAATTGCAAAGCAAGCGCAACCATATCAACAAATTCAAAAGTCTTTATCCTCAGTATGAATACCGCGATCTTACTCCCGACATGATACCACAGTGCCTTGAATTAGAGCGGAAATGGCGACTTTCATCAGGGGAAGAAAACGAGGAAGAAGAACTGACAGAGGAGCTCCGCTCCATGACAAGAGCCTTCAACAGATGGGATAAGTTGGGCATTGTCGGTGGTACGATATTCGTGGATGGCAACCTTGTGGCTTTCACTTACGGGTGTCCGATAAACAATAACACTTTCGATGTGTGCGTTGAAAAGGCTGATGTGGCTTACGAGGGTGCTTTCAACATAATAAACCAGGAGTTCGCTAAGCACATCCCGGAACAATATGTCTATATAAACCGTGAGGAGGACTTGGGCGATGTGGGACTGCGGAAAGCTAAGTTGTCTTACAGACCTGAATTCCTCATTGAGAAATACACCATAATGGAGAGACATCCGTTGGCGGCTTTCGAGGATCAGGACCGCATAAAGCAGGAGACAATGGCGATATGGAAGGATGTTTTCAATGATTCTGACAAATTCATTGACCTTTATTTCTCACGCATCTATAAGAGTGAATACAACGTATGCTGCCAATTGGATGACAGGGTCGTAGCCGCCCTCCAAGCCCTACCCTACACCATGCTTTACCATGGAAAAGAGGTGAAGACGGCTTACATCAGTGGAGTCAGTACAATGCTGGAATACCGTAAGCAGAACATCGGAAACAACCTGATGAAGCAAGCTCATTTCTACTCGTTTTTTCATGAGGCTGTATTCTCCTCTCTGATACCAGCCGAGAAATGGCTTCACACATGGTATGCCAAGTTGGGATATGCTCATGTAATCACATGCACACCACCGCCTGTTGATGCGCTTACAACATCCTATGCCGACTTCGATACTGTCCAACGCGGCAAGAAATGTGTGTTGCTGCACGACAAGGACAACTATGATATTATTCAGGACGACATACGTATTGCAGGTGAAACATATCACCCACAGGTAGAAAACATACAGGCAATGCTACGTGTGGTGAACGCCAAGCATGCCCTTGCCCTCTATGCGGAGACTCATCCCCAAACGTGCATTGTAATTAGGGTGAATGATGAGGACATTCCAATGAACAACGCCTACTACATTGTCAACCACGGGAAGGTAAAACAAACTGATATGCCTGATGTGAATGCACTGAAACTTACAATCAGCCAACTCGCCGAGTTAATATTCAAAGGTGAGGAAGCGGAAATGTTCCTGATGATGAATTGAGAATTTCTTATAAGAACAGTTCCTTCAAGACGGGTAAAGACCTGAGATCAGGAAAGTCGGGGATATGCAAGCGGTAATAATTTATTATCACGTCCACAAGACGGTTGCGCTCGCTATGTGTCATTTTATAAAGATACATCGTCGGGAAGTTCATTCTTAGCATCAAACTGATTTTCTTGGCATCTTCCGGATTTAAACGGTCGTGATGAAGAGGGGCAGTCCGGCAAAAACAACTGCCTCGCAGGTCAAACCAGTCGCCTGGCATATAGTCGTCAAGGTTAGGATAAAAACCGAGAAACTTTGCAAGCCGCATCATAAAGACAAGGTGGAAATTGTAGAAATTCTCCCCACACTTGTCAAGCCACAAAATACTGTTCTCAATATAGGCGAACAATATCTTATCTGTCTGTTCATGATAGGTGGCATTGCGGATGAACTCAGCCGTGAAAAGTGAAATAGACAACTTATATGGATTGAACGGTATGGACGAGAATGGAACAGATACCCTTGCATCCCTGATTTTCTGTAGCTTAGCATTAGGACGTATGTCAAGTATCACATCTAATATAAAGAGAGGCTGGAAATACTGCTTCTTGAGCTTTCCCTTTTGTGTCTTGGGAATACGTACAATACACGACTGCCTGCCACAGGTTTCGGTAAGGAGTTCTACGATAACCTTCTCTTCTCCGTATTTAAACGAATGGAGCACTATTGCCTTTGACTGGTTGAGCATAGTTGCAAAAATACTCAAAAAACATTGACTATGGAAAAAAGTCAAATAAAAGTTTGGCTATAATAAATAAAACCTATACCTTTGCACCGCGAAATTTCCTCAAGGTCCCTTCGTCTATCGGCTAGGACGAGAGATTTTCATTCTCTAAAGAGGAGTTCGACTCTCCTAGGGACTACGAAAAATAACAAGAAAACGATACAGAAAGATGGCAAATCACAAATCATCATTCAAGAGAATCCGTCAGACAAAGACGAGAACGCAGCACAACAAGTATTATGCAAAGACAATGCGTAACGCCGTCCGCAAGTTGCGTGCACTGACGGACAAGGAGGAGGCTTTGAAACTCTATCCAAGTGTACAGAAAATGCTTGACAAATTGGCAAAGACCAATATTATCCATAAAAACAAGGCTGCGAACCTGAAATCAGGCCTCGCCTGCCACATCAACAAGTTAGCGTAAGGATTTATTGGCTACGCATAGAAAACTAAGAACTGTTGCCTTATTTTAGGTAACAGTTCTTTTTCGTGGAAAAACAGCCTGTTTATATGCGGCCGTTTATTGATTACAATACAGGGTAGGTGCTGTAACATTTTTACCAAATCCTTTGCTCTTACCCCCATATTTCGTAAATTTGCAAACCTTTTAGAAAGCAGAAGGTTATACTGAAAACTGATAAAAAGAGATGGATAATAAAGACAACGGCAACAAGTTCGTCAAACAGGTAGCGGAACAGAAATACGAATTCGGCTTCACCACCGATGTGCATACAGACATCATAGATGTGGGACTGAACGAGGATGTCGTGCGACTTATCTCAGCAAAAAAAGAAGAACCGGAGTGGTTGCTCGATTTCCGCTTGAAAGCCTTCAACTACTGGCAAACGCTGAAACATCCTTCTTGGGGACATATCAACCTGCCCGACATCGACTATCAGGCCATTTCCTATTATGCCGACCCGATGGCGAAAAAGAAGTCTCGCAAGAAGAAAGAGATCGACCCGGAGATGATGAAAACCTTCGAGAAACTCGGTATTCCTCTTGAAGAACGACTGATACTCAGTGGTCAGACAGCCGTTGACGCCATCATGGACTCCGTATCGGTAAAGACAACATACAAGGACAAACTCGCTGAAAAGGGAATAATATTCTGTTCCATCGGTGAGGCCATAAAAAACCATCCTGACCTCGTAAGGGAATACTTGGGAACGGTGGTTCCATACCGGGACAATTTCTTCGCCGCACTAAACAGCGCCGTATTCAGTGACGGCTCATTCGTTTACATCCCGAAAGGTGTGCGCAGCCCTATGGAACTCAGTTCTTATTTCCGCATCAACGCAAGGAACACGGGACAGTTTGAGAGAACGCTCATTGTGGCAGAGGACGAGTCGTATGTCTCCTACTTGGAGGGCTGTACCGCACCGATGAGGGATGAGAACCAACTGCATGCCGCTATTGTGGAGATTATCGTAAAGAACAATGCAGAGGTGAAATACTCAACAGTGCAAAACTGGTATCCTGGCGACGAAAACGGCAAGGGAGGCGTGTTCAACCTTGTGACAAAACGGGGTGAGCTTCGTGGCAACAACTCAAAACTGTCGTGGACGCAGGTGGAGACAGGGTCGGCGATAACGTGGAAATACCCCTCATGTATATTGCGTGGCGACAACTCACAGGCAGAGTTTTATTCCGTCGCCGTAACCAACCACTACCAGGAAGCAGACACGGGAACGAAGATGATACACCTCGGCAAGAACACGAAAAGCACGATAATCAGCAAGGGAATAAGTGCGGGACGCAGCCAGAACTCGTATCGCGGTCTGGTGCGTGTGGGGGCGAATGCCGACAATGCTCGTAATTACAGCTCGTGCGACAGTCTTTTGCTTGGCAGCGACTGTGGGGCACACACTTTCCCATACATGGATATCCACAACGACACCGCAATAGTGGAGCACGAGGCGACAACGAGTAAAATCAGCGAGGACCAACTGTTCTACTGCAACCAGAGGGGAATACCTATAGAACAGGCGGTGGGACTGATAGTAAACGGCTATGCCAAGGATGTGCTCAACAAACTGCCCATGGAGTTTGCCGTCGAAGCCCAAAAACTCCTTTCGGTATCATTGGAAGGAACGGTAGGTTAATAACAAAACGAATTAGAAACAAGATATGTTAGAAGTCAGAGATCTTCACGCTAAAATAGGCGACAAGGAAATATTGAAAGGTATCAACCTCACCATAAAGGACGGTGAGACACACGCCATTATGGGACCTAACGGGTCGGGGAAGTCAACGTTGAGTGCCGTACTTGTGGGCAATCCTCTCTATGAGGTGACAAGCGGAACGGTGGTCTTCAACGGCAAGAACCTGCTTGAGATGAAACCGGAGGACCGCTCCCACGAAGGCCTGTTCCTATCATTCCAATACCCTGTGGAAATTCCCGGCGTGTCAATGAACAATTTCATGCGTGCCGCCATAAACGAAAAACGGAAATATGAGGGAAAGACACCCCTCAATGCCGCCGAGTTCCTGAAACTGATGCGTGAGAAGAGGAAAATCGTAGATCTTGATACCAAACTCGCCAACCGCTCCGTAAACGAGGGGTTTAGTGGCGGTGAGAAAAAACGCAACGAGATATTCCAGATGGCGATGTTAGAGCCGAAGCTGTCGATACTCGACGAGACCGACTCTGGCCTTGATGTTGATGCATTGCGCATTGTCGCCGAGGGTGTCAACAAGTTGAAAACGCCGGACACGAGTTACATCGTAATCACACATTACGACCGTCTCCTTGACATCATAAAGCCTGACGTGATACACGTGCTGTACGATGGCAGGATTGTAAAGACTGCCGGCCCGGAGCTCGCCCGTGAGATAGAGGAAAAAGGCTATGACTGGATAAAGGCGGAGGTTGCCAATTGACTATGCAGACAGAGAAACAATATATCGACCTATACGAACAGTGCCGGGATATGATATTCAAGCACGGTTGTGTGCCTATGAACGCAGTACGTGATACGGCGTTTGAGAGTTTCAAGCGTCTTGGGTTCCCTACGAAAAAGGTTGAGAGATACAAATATACCGACATACCAAAACTGTTTGAGCCGAACTATGGCCTCAACCTGAACCGATTGGAGATACCCGTCAACCCCTACGATGCTTTCAAGTGTGACGTACCTAATCTGAGTACCGCTCTTTATTTCATGGTGAACGATAGTTTCTATACCAAGATAAAGCCGAAGGGACAGGCATTGCCGAAAGGGGTGATTATAAATTCTCTGAGTAATATAGCGGCAGAAAATCCCCTTTTCATCGGGAATTATTATGCAAAAATCGCTAACATAGAGGAAGATGGGATAACGGCCCTCAACACCATGTTGGCACAGGACGGACTGCTTGTATATGTTCCGAAAGGGGTAATAGTGGATAAAGCCATTCAGGTGATAAACATCCTGCGCTCTGATGTCGATTTGATGGTGAATAGGAGAGTGCTTATCATCGTTGAGGAGGGCGCGGAGATAAAACTGCTGTTCTGCGACCATGCCGCCGATAACCGCCATTTCCTCACAACACAGGTAATAGAGGCTTACGTAGGCGACAATGCCTGTCTTGACCTATATTGTCTTGAGGAGACTCATGCGAAGAACGTACGGGTAAGCAATCTGTTCATCGACCAGCAGGCTAACAGTAGTGTCAACCACAACATAATAACATTGCACAATGGAACAACACGCAACCGTACCGACCTCGTATTCAGTGGCGAGGGCGCGGAATGTAACCTCTCCGGTTGTGTAATAGCCGACAAAGAGCAACACGTTGACAACAACACGCTCATTGACCATAAAGTAGGGCATTGCTCAAGCAAGGAACTGTATAAATACGTGCTCAATGACAAGGCGGTAGGTGCATTCGCCGGTAAGGTACTTGTCCGTCACGGTGCGCAAAAGACCGTATCGCAAGAGTCCAACCAGAACCTGTGTGCTACCAAGGAAGCTCGTATGTTTACACAGCCAATGCTTGAGATCTATGCCGATGACGTGAAATGTGCGCATGGCAGTTCGGTGGGTCAACTCAACGATGCAGCCCTGTTCTATATGCGGCAGCGTGGCATCAGCATGAAAGAGGCGAAACTGCTTCTGGAATTTGCCTTCATCAATGAGGTTGTTGACGGCATAAAACTGTCCCCTTTGCGTGATCGTCTGCATTACCTTGTAGAGAAACGGTTCAGGGGAGAACTGAGCAAATGCTCTGGTTGCAAGCTCTGCCATTAAAAAGAAATCCTTTTAATTCTATAAATCAGTCATTTCACCGATAGTGAAACACTATACAACTTTTGATATGTACGACATCAACAAGATACGCAACGATTTTCCAATTCTCAGTCGCACGGTGTACGACCGTCCTTTGATATACCTTGACAATGCCGCCACAACGCAGAAGCCGAGACAGGTTGTCGATGCCATCACCGATGAGTATTACAATGTCAACGCAAATGTCCACAGGGGGGTACATTACCTGTCACAACAGGCTACCGACCTCCATGAGCAGGCTCGTGAGAAAGTGCGGGCATTCATCAATGCAAGGTCTGTCAACGAGATAGTGTTCACACGGGGAACGACAGAGAGCCTTAACCTCGTGGCTTCATCTTTCTGTGAGGAGTTCATGCACGAGGGTGACGAGGTGATTGTTTCCGTAATGGAGCACCACTCCAACATAGTGCCTTGGCAGATATTGGCGGCAAAGAAAGGTATCTCAATCCGTGTCATCCCGATGAACGACAAGGGCGAGTTGCTGATAGACGAATACTGCAAACTGTTCACCAAAAGAACTAAAATCGTAAGCGTCACACATGTAAGCAACACCTTGGGAACGGTGAATCCCGTGAAAGAGATGATATGCATTGCCCATGAGCATGGAGTGCCGATAATGATTGACGGTGCACAGAGTGTGCCGCATTTCAAGGTTGACATGCAGGACTTGGACTGCGACTTTTATGCTTTCAGCGGTCATAAGATGTACGGACCGACTGGTATCGGTGTACTCTATGGCAAGGAGGATATGCTCGACAGGCTGCCTCCTTACCAAGGAGGGGGCGAGATGATAGAGAGTGTCAGCTTTGAGAAGACGGTCTTTGAACACCTGCCTTTTAAGTTCGAGGCGGGAACACCTGACTACGTGGCTACTCACGGGCTGGCAACGGCAATCGACTACCTCAACTCTTTGGGCATGGTGAATATCACACAGCATGAGAGAGATCTCACTACATACGCCATGGAACGAATGAGAACCATCGATGGAACCAGGATCTTCGGTGAGGCAGAGAACAAGGATGCCGTTGTCTCATTCCTTGTCGGCAACATCCACCACCTCGACATGGGCACCTTGCTCGACCGCCTCGGCATCGCCGTGCGCACCGGTCATCACTGCGCCCAACCGCTTATGATACGTTTGGGAATACAAGGCACCGTGCGTGCCTCTTTCGCCTTATACAACACGAAAGAGGAAATAGACAGTCTTGTAGAAGGAATAAAACGCGTCAGTAAGATGTTCTGAAACGGTGTTATTGACATTTAGAATTATTCTGCCATGTCCACTGCCCTACTCTCCTCCGCTTATTTCGCCCCTATACAGTGGTATCAAAAACTGAACCGCTATGACTTAGTGAAAGTGGAGGCATACGACAGTTTTATAAAGCAGACTTTCCGCAACCGTTGTATCATAGCGACTGCAAACGGACCGCAAACACTCTCTGTACCGGTAGAACGCCCTGCTTGCGATGAAATGGGCAATTTCTCTAAATGCTTGATGAAAGACGTGAGGATAAGCGAGCACGGCAACTGGCGACATAGTCATTGGAACGCCCTGCAAAGCGCATACGGAGAATCTCCTTTCTTTGAGTTTCTCGCTGATGACATCCGACTATTTTTTGAGCGGAAATGGACATTCCTATATGATTTCAATATGGAGATATGTGCGAAAATCTGTGATTTAATCGACATAAAACCGCATATCGAACCCACGACAAAGTTTGTTCCTGCCTATGACAGTTCTTTATCAGAAATATCAGACTTCCGTGAGGCAATCCACCCCAAACATCCTTTAGAAGACACCACATTCACCCCCAAACCCTATTATCAGGTTTATGGACATAAGCACGGCTTTATTCCTAATCTCAGCATTATCGATTTACTTTTCAATATGGGAAATGAAAGTATCTTTTATCTTTAATGTGCCAAATTAGACGAATTTTCCCCGAATTACCACGAATTTGACCGAATTAGGCACGATTTGACAAAATTAGCCCCGAATTGGTGAGATTTCCTGACTTCGTCAATGCGTCACCCTATTGCGATTCAAAGATTATCTTCAAAGAG
>JAJPZD010000195.1 GCA_021204605.1 Prevotella sp. | reverse complement strand
GGTATGAAGTGTTTATGTATGGATTTCTTTGAGTTATTTTGTTTCTTTGATATATTGCATGACAATAATATCTTGTAAAAACATTATCTTTGCGAAACGACAAATCATAATACTAATTGACATTAAAACAACTAATTAATATGAGTAAATTGGAAAGGCCTTATACTATTTGTCACATGATGGCAAGCGTGGGTGGGCGCATTGACTGTGCCATGACAGAGAAGATATAGAGTGGAAATGAATATTCTTATAGGAAAAGACCATAATTCTTTTATAAGGCAAAAATCTTAGTTAAACACTTTTAAACTGATTTGCCAATGAAAAAAAATATTTAACTTTGTAGAATAATAAAGATATAAAGAGATATGAATGTAAATGTTGAAAGAGATTTGAACAATAATCTTACTAAAGATTACCTAAAAGCAGTAGGTACCCAAAATACAGATTTAGCAAATTTGGTAAGAGATCACATGGGAAATGGTGGCGAATTGACATATATTCTTGAAAATGTTGGACGCTTACCAGCTTCTTTTGATGCTGATTGTATTATTCCATTACTTTACAACAAGAATGTTAATGTGCGTTATTGGGCGGTTAAGGTTATAGGGAAACTCAAATCTGAGAAATATCTTGAAACTTTATATAAAATTGCTAACGAGGATGAAAGCTCAATAGTAAAACGAGAAGCAGTATCTTCAATTGGAAGAATGCGTTTACAAAAAACTATTCCATATCTTAAACAGATGCTTAGCAACGACGATCCAAAGATTGTATGTCAAGTAATTCGTGCACTTTTGGTTTTTAAAGGATTAGATGATGTTGACAATATATTGAAACAAATGTCTAATCACGAAAATGAAATGATCCGAAATGTTATTCATAAAGAATATTTTGTGGATAAGTCACAAAAAACATCATGCTGTCCTCACCAGGAATCTTTTCCTTTTCTTAGGAATGTCATTGTTAACGGCGATGTTATAGAGGTTCTTAAAAATGTGCCAAATGAGAGTTTTCATCTGACGTTTACATCCCCACCTTATTACAACGCACGCGATTATTCTATTTATCCAAGCTATGAGGCATATTTGAATTTTTTAGATATTGTCTTTAAAGAAGTTTATCGTACTACTAAAGAAGGAAGATTTTTAATTGTTAATACTTCTCCTGTTATAATACCACGAATTAGTAGGGCACATTCAAGCAAACGTTATCCTATACCTTTTGATTTACATCATTATTTGGTTCAAATGGGATGGGAATTTATAGATGATATAGTTTGGGAAAAACCGGAATATAGTGTTAAGAACAGAATAGGTGGTTTTCAACAGCATAGAAAGCCATTAGCATATAAGCCTAATTCTGTAACTGAATATCTGATGGTATATAGAAAAAAAACAGATAAATTGATTGATTGGAACATACATCAATATGATTTTACAACAGTAGAAAATAGTAAGGTAGCAGATGGATATGAAACAACAAATGTCTGGAAAATCTGTCCTAAATCAGATAAGGTTCATTCAGCTATTTTTCCTATTGATTTATGTAAAAGGGTTATTGAGTATTATTCTTTCAAAGGAGATTTAATTTTTGATCCTTTTGCAGGTAGTGGTACATTAGGACGTACGGCTAAAAGTATGGGACGTCGTTTTTTCTTGACAGAGAAAGAAAATAAATATTTTGAATATATGAAAACATTTCTTGGTAAGAATCATATTTTTGATAAAGAGCCAACGAAATTCCTTACGGTAGAACAATTTAAAGAAACAATAATATGACACTTACTACGCAAATAATAAGAAATATAGTAACTCGAGTAATCAAATCGGAGGACTATAGAATAGAGATAATAAACATTATTAATGCAGAATTTCTTCAATTCGCAATTGACTTTTTTAAGAAAATTGTTGATGCTAAAATTAAATCAGATGAGATTAATATTGAATGGTATAGAAAGACTTTTATAAACAATAAAAATTTGTCTCCTGACGATATCGTTATTTTTTCTGGTCTGAATAAAAAGACTATAAGTAACATGTATGGAACTGCTAAAAAAGAAGTCATTTTGGATGCTTCAAATGAGCATTTTGATAAACTTTATAATAGCATTGAAAATCTTACAGAAAATGAAATGGACGTAGATCTGCTATTAACAATAAAATTCAAACAAGTTAGTGTTGAGTTGAATATTAGTGAAAGTTTGATTGTCATAAATACTCTTGCTGTTAAAAGAGCTGCTTTACGAGGTGGAATGTGGAGTACCGCAGGTAAAAGTGCGGAAAAATATTTAATGCTGACACTCTGTAAACTATACAAGGTAGAGCCCCAATACTATAATGCAGAACATTTTGTTAAAAATAAAAATCTTGCAGTTGATAGAGAAATAGATTTTTATTTGAAGAATGATATGGGTAAGGAATTTAAATGTGAAGTCAAATTGATGGGCAAAGGCAATCCTGAAAGTGCAGACGCAATTTATGCGCGTAAGACCGATTTATTTGTGGCAGACACATTATCAGAACAAAACAAAAATCAGTGTGACGAATTAGGCGTTTGTTGGGTTGCTTGTCGAGAAGAAAACGGTTACAAACGGTTTTGTTTAGCCTTAGAAAAATTTGAAATTCCATACACAGATTATAATGGTGATCTTGATGTAGATTTACCACGAATATTAGACACCCTTTTATGATAAAAGTATTATACTTCCTGGTTTTGTCAATGCATTTGCCAAGAATTCTTATTACAGATATTAGTAGTACCGATTCGTAAATTGGGTGGCGAAAGCAGATTATATAACATAAAATCGACACTGCAATTATAGTTTGTAGTGTCGATTGTTGTTGTTTTTGGAAAAATATTACTCGTTCAAGAGGAACGCCTTGAAGTCGGCGAAGTCCTTGCTCATCGGGATGCTTTGTTTTGTTCCCTTCATAAACTCGGCAAGGCGGGCAGGAATGGTAACGGTGTGGTTAATCGCACTCTCAACGGTATTCTTGAATTTGGCGGGGTGTGCGGTCTCAAGGAATACGCCAGTCTCATCCGGTAGAAGCTGTTCTTTCAAGGCACGGTAGCCGCAAGCACCATGTGGGTCGAGGATGTAGCCGTTATCTGTGAAACAGGTTTTCATTGTCTCACGGATCTGCTCATCGCTGTATGTCGCACCACTGATTATTGACGTGATAGTGTTGTGGTCGCCCTTGTAAAGATCGTAAACACGGGCGAAGTTGCTTGGGTCTCCCACGTCCATAGCGTTTGCTATTGTCTGGATGCTTGGTTTCGACTCGTAAACACCAGTTTTCAAGAAATTGTAGAAAATGTTATTGGCGTTGTTGGCAGCAATGAAACGCTTTATGGGCAGTCCCATACGGTGCCCGAACAGTCCTGCTGTGATGTTGCCGAAATTGCCGCTCGGAACACATACTACGAGGTTGTCTGCAAGTCCCTGCTCTTTCATGCGGGCGTAAGCGTTGAAATAGTAAAACGCTTGTGGGAGGAAACGGGCCACATTTATAGAGTTGGCAGATGTCAGTCGGATATGCTCATTTAGTTCCTTGTCCATGAAGGCACTCTTTACCAATGCCTGGCAGTCGTCGAACACACCGTCAACCTCTATTGCCGTGATGTTCTGACCGAGTGTAGTGAACTGGCTTTCCTGAATCTTGCTGACCTTTCCTTTCGGATAAAGAACATATACGTGAATGCCCTCAACACCCAAGAAGCCGTTGGCTACTGCAGAACCCGTGTCTCCGCTTGTGGCTACAAGTACGTGGACAAGTTCCTTCCCCTCCTTACGGTTGAAATGGCCGAGCATGCGAGCCATGAAACGTGCGCCCACATCCTTGAAGGCGAGTGTAGGACCGTGAAATAGTTCGAGCGACCAGATATTGTCGCATACCTTCACAACAGGACAGTCGAATGACAGGGTATCGTAAACGATTTTCTTCAGGTCATCATTCTCGATATCTTCTCCGAAGAACGCTTTCGCCACCTCAAAGGCGATTTCCTGAAATGAGAGTCTTTCGATATTGTCAAAAAACTCTTTTGGGAGTTGCTTTATCTCCTCCGGCATATACAGTCCCCTGTCAGTTGCCAATCCTTTCACTACGGCTTCACGCAGCGTGGCAAGGGGAGAAATTCCATTAGTGCTATAGTAGAGCATTCTGAATTAAGAGTTAAGAATTAAGAATTCGATTTTGTTTGTAACTTTCCTCATATTGCCATTAAGTTTTTGATGAACTCGTCTTGTCGGAGCATACCATAGTAGCCGCTGACACAACTCACTTCATCGTAGGTCTGCACATCATCAGGCTGGATGCCTGGATGCCATATTGCGAATGGCACAGGCTCCTGGACGTGGATACGCATCTCAACAGGGGTAGGGTGGTCGGGCAATAAGGCGATACATACAGGGTCGTCCTTCCATGTACTTACCTCATCGTAGATTGGTTTTACGATTCTTTGGTCAAGGTATTCTATCGTTCGGAGTTTTAAATCAAGATCACCATCATGGCCCGCTTCGTCACTCGCCTCAAGGTGCAGGAATACGAAATCGTTTGTTCTTAGGGCCTTGATTGTAGCCTGTGCCTTTCCCTCATAGTTGGTGTCGTAAAGGCCAGTGGCACCCGGTACGTTTATCGCATCCAAGCCGGCATAATGCCCGATACCCTTGATAAGGTCAACGGCAGTGATTACGGCACCGCACTTTATTTGCGGATATAATTCCTCCAACGTCTGCATAGCAGGCCGGTAGCCGCCGCTCCACGGCCATATACTGTTAGCCATGTTCTTGCCGTTTTTCTTCCTCTCGATGTTGAGAGGATGGTTTTCGAGCAGTGGTTGTGATTTCAGGATAAGGCTGTTTATCAGGTCAGCCGTCTCCTGGCCTGTCAAGCGATCACCATCTTTCTTGTTCTCCCAACCAGCTTCTGCTTTCACCAAAAGAGGCCTCCACTGCTCATCAGGATGGTCGTGAGGCGGTGCACACTCGATATGTTTGTTTCCGCCACGAATTATGAGTAAATGGCGGTATTGTATTCCTGGAATAAACTGGATATTCTTGTTTCCAAGATGTTCATTGAGATATTTTATCAGCCCGGCAGCTTCTTCGGTCTGTAAATGACCGCCATGGTGGTTTTTAATCGTACCGTTGTCTGCCAACGTTATGATATTGCAGCGAATAGCGAAGTCATCTGGGCGCATCTCATAACCGATGCTTGCCGCCTCAAGCGGTCCCCTGCCTTCAAACACTTTATTGAGGTCATAACCAAGAATGGAAGTGTTGGCTACCTCGCTACCTGGAGGAAAGCCATCGGGTACGGTGAGCAACCTACCCGTGCGACCGTTGCGTGCAAGCATATCCATATAGGGCTTGTTGGCGTATTGCAATGGGGTTTTTCCTCCCAATCTTTCAACGGCATGGTCAGCCATCCCGTCACCGAGTATTATCAAATGTTTCATTGTCAGCTGTTCCTTTTTACCTTTTTTACCTTGTGCAATATCGATGATTTTGGAATGTCGTATCAGTGTATGTTGTTATCCGAAATCAGATATTGGCAATGCTCATAATGTTTGCGAATACACCTGCCGCAGTGACGCTCGCACCGGCACCGTAGCCTTGTATGAGCATCGGGTATTCCTTGTAACGCTCTGTGGTGAGCAACACGATGTTGTTCGAGCCTTCGAGGTTATAGAATGGATGGTCTTTCTCCACTGTTTGCAGGGAGACACTTGTTTTTCCCATTTCCATTTTCGCCACGAAACGCCAGCGCATCTCTTTCGCCTCTATCTCCTTGCGTCGTTCCTCAAAGTCGGCATCCAACTGTGGCAGGTTTGCCCAGAAGTCTTCCAAAGACCCATCGAAGAATGATTGCGGGATGAAAAGGTTTTTCTCTACGTCTGTCTGCTCTGTCTTGTAACCAGCTTCACGTGAGAGAATTACGAGTTTGCGTATCACGTCAGTGCCGCTAAGGTCAATGCGAGGGTCGGGCTCACTGTAACCACTTTCCTTGGCGCGGCGCACGGCTTCGGAGAACGGCACTTCGGCGGACAGTTCGTTGAAGATGAAATTCAGCGTACCGCTAAGAACGGCTTCTATCTTCAAGATCTTGTCTCCAGAGTTGCGCAGGTCGTTGATGGTACCGATAATCGGCAGTCCTGCTCCTACATTTGTCTCAAAACGGAATTTCACGCCACGTGCGAGTGCTGTTTTCTTCAGTTTGAAGTAATTTTTATAGTCAGATGATGCCGCAATCTTGTTGGCAGCTATTATGGAAATGTTGTGCTCAAGGAGGTCCTGATAGAGGGCAGCTACTTCACTGCTTGCTGTGCAGTCAACAAACACGCTGTTGAATATATTCATTCCCACCACCTCGTCGTGCATGTGCTGGGTGTTGCTCGGTTCAGACTTCTCAAGAATTTCCCTGTATTTGTTCAGGTCTATTCCCTCACGGTCAAAAACAGCGTTCTTGCTGGTCGCAATACCAACCACATTGAGTTTCAAACGCCTGTTCTGTTTCAGCTCCTCATATTGCGATCTTATCTGTTCAAGCAATTTGCTGCCCACCGTTCCGACACCACAGATGAATAGGTTGAGAACGTTGTATTCGGAGAGGAAAAACGAGTCGTGAAGTACGTTGAGCGACTTTCTGAGATATTTTCTATTTACAACAAAAGAGATGTTGGTCTCTGACGCACCCTGTGCACATGCGATAACACTGATACCGCTTCTTCCCAACGTGCCGAACAGTTTTCCTGCTATACCTGGTGTGTGTTTCATATTCTCACCAACGATGGCTATTGTGGCAAGTCCGCTCTCCGCATGCATCGGGAACATGGCACCGGTCTCTATCTCCTTTGCGAACTCCTCGTTGAGCACCCTCACGGCATCTGCGGCATCAGAGCCTTTCACGCCTATTGAGGTGGAGTTTTCAGAGGAAGCCTGACTGACCATGAACACGGAAATGCCGTTTTCTGCCAAGGCTGTGAAGATACGGCGGTTGACACCGATAACACCCACCATGGACAGTCCTGTTACAGTTATCAGGGTGGTATCGCTGATGCTTGATATACCCTTAATCGCCTTGCGGTCGTTGTCTATCTTTTCTTTTATCACAGTACCCTGTGCCTTGGGGTTAAAAGTGTTTTTTACTTTTATCGGTATATTCTTGATGCATACGGGGTATATCGTCGGAGGATAGATAACTTTCGCACCGAAGTTGCAAAGCTCCATTGCCTCTATGTAGCTCAGTTCACTGATAGTATATGCCGTGTGGATTATTCGAGGGTCGGCGGTCATAAAACCGTCAACATCGGTCCAAATTTCAAGGATTTCTGCATTGAGGGCTGCTGCGATGATAGAAGCTGTGTAGTCGCTTCCGCCTCTTCCTAAGTTGGTTGTCTCTCCCGTGTTCTTGTCCTTACTGATGAAACCAGGTACTACCGATATGCGAGGCATATCAATGAAGGCTTCTCTCACTAATTTGTTGGTCAGTTCACTGTCCAACGTGTGTTTGTGGTTTTTGTATTCTGTTTTGATGAAGTCACGGGCATCCTTAAGTAAAGCGTTTTTTACCAATGCTGCAGTGATATGTGAACTAAGTCGCTCGCCATAGCTTACTATGGCGTTCTGTGTCTTATCACTAAGGTCATGGATTAAGTAAACACCATAGAGAATACTTTTCAACTGTTCAAGGAGAATGTCAACGGCAGTGAAAAGGTCCTCTCTCTTTTTGGTGTCGGTTATTATCCTGTCTATTATCTGGTGGTGGCGTGTGACAAGCACATCGAAATCTTTCTTGTATTTGCCATCGCCACGCAGGGCAGACTGGGACATTGCAAGAAGGTCATCGGTTATTCCTCCCAATGCGCTTACGACAACTACTACGGGCTGTTTCTTAGCCTCAAATTCTACTATTTTCTTTAAGCATAGAATGCTTTTCACGGAACCTACGGATGTTCCACCAAATTTCAATACTTTCATTTCTGATTTGTCTTAACAGTTCAGGAGCCCCGCTACAAATGGGGCTTGTTCCTAAGCATCGGCAAAATTAGCAAGAAATCTGTTTTTAGACAATTTTTTACATGATAAATTGCTAATTTTGCACAAATTATTTTGAGAAATGATTAACGAATATCAGGTCAGACTTTTGCCACAGGATGCTGTTGATGAGGCAGCTATCATGGATTTTCTTGCCCGTGAGAAGGGCTTTGATGCAAGGACGGTGAGGCATCTTAGGGTGTTGAAACGGAGTATCGACGCGCGCCATCGCACTATTTACGTTAATCTCAAGGTGAAGGTATATATTAATGAGGAACCGGAGGATGACGCGTACGAGCATACGGAATATCCCGACGTGTCGGCGGCTAAGCATGTCATTGTGGTGGGCGAGGGACCTGGCGGATTGTTTGCATCTTTGCGCCTTATAGAATTGGGACTGCGACCTATAGTGATTGAACGTGGAAAAGATGTGCATGAGCGCAGGAAAGATATTGCACAGATTACCAAGACACAAAAGGTTGACAGTGAGAGCAACTATTGTTTTGGTGAAGGGGGCGCAGGTGCTTATTCTGACGGGAAATTATATACGAGGAGCAAGAAACGTGGAAATGTCAACAAGATATTGAATGTGTTCTGTCAGCATGGTGCACCATTGTCGATTTTGTCTGATGCTCATCCGCATATCGGAACAGACAAATTGCCTGGTGTGATTGAGAATATGCGCAACACTATTATTAAATGTGGTGGTGAGGTGCATTTCCAGACGAAAATGACAGGATTGTTGCTCGATGGTGATGAGGTGGTCGGCGTGGAGGTTGTTGATTTGAGTGATGGAAAGGAACTTGTTTTTCGTGGTGCTGTAATCCTTGCAACAGGACACTCAAGTAGGGATGTGTATCGTTATCTTTTTGAAAAGGGTATTGAAATTGAGGCTAAGGCGTTGGCTGTCGGCGTGCGTTTGGAGCATCCTGCGGAACTGATTGACCAGATTCAGTATCATAATAAATATGGTAGGGGAAAGTATTTGCCTGCTGCGGAATACAGTTTTGTAACGCAAGTGGATGGTCGTGGTGTTTATTCGTTTTGCATGTGCCCAGGTGGTTTCGTAATTCCTGTTGCTACTGGTCCTCAACAGATTGTGGTCAACGGTATGAGTCCAAGTAACCGTGGCTCTAAATGGTCCAACAGTGGTATGGTGGTGGAGGTTCACCCGGAGGATATTTCAGGAGAGAAGGATGCACTTTGCATGATGCGTTTTCAGGAGGAAATAGAAAGGACTTGTTGGCAACAGGGGAATATGCGTCAGACAGCACCTGCGCAGCGTATGGTTGATTTTACCCGTTCACATCTCAGTTATGACCTGCCGAAAAGTTCGTATTCTCCTGGTTTGATTTCCAGTCCGCTTCATTTCTGGCTGCCAGAGTTTGTAAGTAAACGGTTGCAGCAGGGACTTGAGAAATTCGGCAGGATGAGTCATGGCTTCCTGACCAACGAGGCAGTGCTTATCGCTGCCGAGACACGCACATCATCGCCTGTGAGGATTTTGCGTGACGGTATCACTTTGCAGCATATCCGTATCCGTGGACTGTTCCCATGTGGTGAGGGGGCTGGCTATGCCGGTGGAATAGTGTCGGCAGGTGTTGATGGAGAGCGGTGTGCGGAGGCTGTGAAAGAATATCTTTCATCGTTTTGAACATCTTTTTGATGATTTTTGGAAGCAAAATTCTTATATTTGCAGTCCGAAATAGGTATTAAGGTAATTAAGGGGTAAAGATTTATGGCAGAGAAAATAGGAATTAAGGATAAATTATGGAATCGGAACTATCTCAAGGTTCTGTCGGGTAATTTCATGTTGTATCTGTCGTTCATGCTTCTTTTGCCGTTATTGCCGCTTTATTTGAGTGATACTTTCCATGCTGACAAGGATTCTATAGGTTTGGTATTGTCGGGATATACCATCACAGCCCTTGTCGTAAGGATGTTCAGTGGTTATTTAGTGGATACGTTTCCACGTAAATTGGTGTTGTTGGTAACATTTTTGGTATTTTCCTTGTTCTTTCTCGGTTATATCGTTGCAGGCACATTGTTGATGTTCACCATTGTCCGCACTTTGCATGGCGCTCCATTCGGTTCGGCGACAGTTGCTGCAAGTACTGTCGCGATTGATGTGTTGCCTTCTTCTCGTCGTACCGAAGGGATAGGTTATTATGGGTTGAGCAACAATGTGGCAACGGCTATCAGTCCTACTATTGCGCTAT
>JAJPZD010000070.1 GCA_021204605.1 Prevotella sp. | reverse complement strand
AGGAACTGAAATTCGTGGAGGGCAGTGGCGTTCTCGTGAAGAAAGTGAAATGCAACTTCCGCACCATGGGCAAGAAGTTCGGTAAACTGATGAAAGGCATTGCCGCACAGATGGGTGAGCTCAGTCAGGAGGATATCGCTGCCTTTGAGAAGAACGGGGCTATAACTCTGAATATCGACAGTCAAGATGTTGTTGTTGACGCTACCGATGTGGAGATTATCAGTGAAGATATTCCGGGCTGGCTCGTTGCCAACGAGGGCAACCTCACAGTGGCACTCGAAGTGGAACTCAACGATGAATTGCGTAATGAGGGCATGGCACGTGAGTTAATCAACAGAATACAAAACCTCAGAAAGGACTGCGGTTTGGAGATTACCGACCGGATCAACGTTACGGTACAGCCGAATGAGCAGTTGACAGCGGCAATAAATGTGTTCGCCGACTATATCAAAGGACAGGTATTGGCAGACAATATCACTGTTGCCGACAACGATGGTGCGGAGATAGATTTTGATGATTTCAAGGCGCATATCAAAGTGGAGAAAATAAATAGTCTATAAACTTAAACTACAATATTACTATGAGTGAGAAGAAACGTTATAGCGATGCCGAACTTGAGGAGTTTAAGATGATAATCGACGACAAATTGGCGTTGGCGCGACGCGACTACAACGAGATGATGAAGTCTTTGATGAACGCCAACGGCAATGATGTTGACGACACCTCACCCACCTACAAGGTGTTGGAGGAAGGCAGCGCCACACAGACAAAAGAGGAGCTAATACAACAGGCTGGACGCTTGCAGAAATTCATACAGGGACTTGAAGCCGCTCTTGTGAGAATACACAACAAGACCTACGGCATTGACCGCATAACAGGAGAGCTGATACCCAAAGAGCGTCTGCGTGCCGTCCCACACGCTACTCTCAGTGTGGAGTCGAAGAACAAACGCGGCAAGTAAGTCGCTGAAAGGACGGGTTGGGTAATGAGCATCCATAAGAGAAAGGGACTGATAATAGGGCTTTTCATCCTCTTGCTCCTCCTGATTGACCAAATCATCAAGATTGAGGTCAAAACGGGTATGCACCTACATGAGAGTATCAAGATTACCAACTGGTTTTATATCTCTTTCATCGAGAACGAAGGCATGGCTTACGGCATGACCTTGGGCAGCAAACTCGTGCTGAGCCTCTTCCGTATTGTGGCCATCAGCGTTTTGGGCTATTATATCTACCGACAGATAAAAAGCAACGGCAGACCGCTTTATATCGTTCTACTTGCTCTTATCCTCGCCGGGGCAGCGGGCAACCTCATCGACTGCCTTTTCTATGGCCTTATTTTCACCGCATCTTCGCCTTTCTATCTTTCCTATCTCGTCCCTTTCGGAACTGGTTATGCGCCATTCCTTATGGGTAAAGTGGTGGATATGTTCTATTTTCCCTTGATAGTTACGACATATCCCGACTGGTTTCCGTTCTGGGGTGGCAAGGATTTTATATTCTTCAGCCCTGTATTCAATTTCGCTGATTCGTGTATAAGTGTGGGAGTGATTTTGCTGCTCTTGTTCTGTCGTAAGGATTTGGCCACGATTCATATTACGAGAAGACGAGATGAAAAGCACTGAACTTCCTTTCTTGGCCCTCCTCGTGTTGCTTCTGACTTTCTCCTGCAAACCGAAAGTTCCAAGTAACTATATCCAACCTGATGTCTTGGAGAACATACTATATGATTACCATATAGCCGACGCCATGACTGATAATACAGGCCCGCATATTGATGACAACTCTTACAATGCTTACCTATATCGCCAGGCCGTGCTTAGAAAATATAATGTCACACAGGCTGAGTTCGACTCCTCAATGGTTTATTATATGAGACACGCCGACCGAATGTACCAAATCTATCAGAACCTCTCCGACCGACTTGGCTCTGCCGCTTTGGCATTAGGGGCTTCGGCTAACGAGATAAACCATTTTGGAGACATTCAGGCCGACGGAGACACCGCAAATGTTTGGACAGGAAAATCTTCCTACCTTCTTATGCAGGAAGCTCCTTACAACGTGATGTCTTTCGATATAGAAACGGATACTACATACCATGAGGGGGACAAGCTGATATTGAGCTTCAAATCTGATTTCTTGTTCAAGGATGGCGCCAAGACAGCAACGGCAATGTTGGCGATACAGCTCGTCGGCGACAGCGTGATAAGCAGGTCCATACGAATATCTTCAAGCTCTGATTACACCATCTCTGTTATCGACAACGACTATCTGGGGATTAAGGCGGTTAAGGGCTTTGTCTATTTGGATAAAGGCAAGAAAAACAATAGGGCTAATAATGACGACATCTCTTTTAGACTGATGTTCATCGACAATATACGTCTCGTCAGAATGCACGCAAAAGTGGAAAAACCTGAAAAAATTGTCAATCCTGACGTTAACGATTCTATCCCTAAGAGCGATGGTATTGACTCGTTGAAAGGCGAAAGCAGGAATAATGATAATCCCGACAACAAAAAACAGGGGGAACCGCTCAAGATGTATCAGGTACAGCCCAACATAAATTAAGATTTATTTTAATATCCTGTGCAATATTTTTAACGATTAATAGTTTTATAAAAATATACTGTATATAACTATATGAACATATATTATCTCTGTATAATCGGTGTCTTTATTATAAGCACCATTTGCGGTTTTTTATTTATTCCTATAATCCTGAATTTCTGCAAGGCAAAGCATCTTTATGATTTGCCCAGCTCTCGTAAGATACATAACAAAGCCGTATCACGACTTGGAGGCGTCTCTTTCATTCCCAGCATGCTCATCTCATTCGCCGTCGCCATGTATTTTATGTACGCCACTTCTCACGTTATTACCGTCAGCCTTTGGAGCTTCTATTTCTTAATCGGTATCCTCATTATTTATGCCATGGGCATCATTGACGACATTCTGGGTCTCACTCCTCCTACTAAGTTCCTCGTGCAGATTGTCGCCGCTTGCATTTTGCCCGTATCCGGACTTTACATCAACAATCTTTACGGCTTCTTTGGTATCTATGAGATTCCTTACATAGTGGGCTACCCGCTTACTGTCTTTGTTATCGTTTTCATTGACAATGCCATAAACCTCATTGACGGCATCGACGGCCTGGCTGCAAGCCTCTCAATCCTCGCTCTTTGCGGCTTCATTTGTATCTTCTCCTCACAACAGGCATGGGCCTATTCCATCCTTATCTCTGGCCTAATAGGTGTCATTGTGGCCTTTCTCTATTTCAACCTCTTTGGCAATCCTGAAAAAAACAGGAAAATTTTCATGGGTGATTCGGGTAGCCTCACTCTGGGATATATACTCGGCTTCCTCTGTGTGAAATATGTTATGGAAGACTCTACTGAAATTTCACAGCATGATTTTAATTTCTATATGGTTTTCACCCTCTTCCTCGTTCCTTTGTTTGATGTGGTCAGGGTGTTCTTCCTGCGTATCAGGCATCATAAGTCTCCCTTCAATGCCGACAAAAGCCATATCCATCATAAATTCCTCAAAGCCGGCTTCACACAGCATAAGACTTTGATTTGCATTCTGGCGTTCCAGGCTTTTTATATCGTTTTCAACCATTTTATGCTGATTGCCACGACAAGCACTGTCGTGTGTGTTATTGACATATTGATTTACGTTGTCGTAAACTATATGTTAAACTATTTGATAGTGAAAAGGGATATACAGTCACAACGTAAAAGATAAACCCTCTTTCTTCCCTTGATATGCCCCTGTCTTGTTTAAATAGTTCACTAATAAATTGGTGAACTCATAGTTCTTCAATCCCCAGCCCGGAACTGCCAACATTCTTTTGGGCGCTTGTGATACAAAACGTTCCAATACAATATCCTTCCTTAGAAATTGTATGTATTGACCGAGAAGCGACATATACTCCTCCAATGTATATAGCCTGAACGGTTGCTCTTCGTATTCCTTCTCAAGACGCGTCCCGCGTATAATCTGTAACTGGTGGATTTTCAGTATATCGAGCTTCGTTGACGAGATAATCTTCGCCTGGCGCACACTCTCTGCCTCATCCTCACCAGGAAGACCTAATATCACATGACCGCCGGTGATTATACCCCTTCGCGACGTTTCCTCTATCGCCTTGCGCGAACATTCAAAGTCGTGCCCCCGATTTATCCTGCGCAAGGTGGCATCATTGGCTGATTCAATGCCATACTCCACGATTACGAATGTCTGACGTGACAAACTCTCTATATAGTCAAGGATTTGCTTATCTACACAGTCTGGTCGTGTACCAATCACTATTCCTACAATGTCTTCTGTATTAAGTGCCTCCTCGTATAGCTCTTTCAACGTGTCAACACTCCCGTATGTGTTGGTGTATGCCTGAAAATATGCAAGATAACGCATGTCGCCGTATTTCCTCTTGAAGAACTTCTTGCCCATCTC
Organism: Prevotella sp.; assembly: GCA_021204605.1. Lineage (GTDB taxonomy): Bacteria > Bacteroidota > Bacteroidia > Bacteroidales > Bacteroidaceae > Prevotella. The sequence goes on along the minus strand of JAJPZD010000070.1, from coordinate 5,806 downwards.
AAGTTGCTCCCGTATCGTTTTACGACTGTCGCAATAGCGTGGATTGAACGCCTTGTTGTCGCAAAACGTGCAACCGCCATAGCTGATTCCTCCATTGCGGTTTGGACAACAAAATCCTCCATCAATGGATATCTTCTGTACCTTGAATGGAAACTTCGACCGCAACCAACTGCCAAAATCATTGTAGGGCAACTTCATATAATCACGTCATTAATATCTTTTAAATCTGATATGAATACAAATATATTGAAATTTAATTACCTTTGTACAAAAATTTACTGAAAATAATGAAAAAGATTATTATTATGTGTGCGTTTTTGTTTTCTGTCGCTTATAATGCACTGGCGGAAAACTCTCTTTCCTTGAAGGATATCACCAGCGGCAAGTTCTCCGCAGAGACGCTTGGCTCTGTAACGCCTTTGGCAGACGGGGAAAGTTATGCCTCGATGAGTGATGACGGCAGGAAATTGTATAAGTGTTCTTTCAAAACGGGCAAGCAGACTGATGTGATGTTCGACGTAAGCAACACCGTAGGCTGCAAAATCGACAAGTTTGACAACTACATCCTAAGTCCCGACGAAACGAAAATACTTATCCAGACAGAAACAGAGAAAATCTACAGACGTTCCTTTACAGCGGTGTATTATATCTACAACATCGCAGAAAAAAAATTGGAGAGACTCTCTGACTACGGTCCACAGCAGGCACCCGTCTGGTCCCCAGACGGCAGAATGGTTGCCTTCGTGCGCGACAACAATATCTTTCTTGTAAAACTGATCTACAACAATGCGGAATTGCAGGTTACTAAGGATGGAGCTCGCAATGAGGTCATCAATGGTGTGCCCGACTGGGTAAACGAGGAGGAGTTCGCCTTCAATTCTGCCTTTATCTTCAACGCCGACAACTCCATGATTTGCTGGATACGCTACGATGAGTCGAATGTCAAGACTTATACTCTGGATTTGTTCAAGGGTATGAACCCCGAAAATAATGATTATTCTGAATATCCTGGCTCTTATACTTATAAATACCCCAAAGCAGGACAGGTGAACTCCAATGTCAGCGTGTGCAGCTATGATATCCAGTCTAAGCAGATACGCACCATGCAGCTCGACTTGGAACCGGGCGGTTATATCCCCCGAATAAAGGCGACAAGCGATGCGCAGAGCATTATCGTTTACACAATGAACAGACATCAGGACCAGTTGTGCCTCTATTCTGTGAACCCGCGTAGTACGTTAGGCAAACTACTTATAAAGGAGAGTGTTCCTAAATATGTGAAGAGTGAGGCTATGGAGAATATTAAGATAACATCGAGTAATATCTTGCTGCCAAGCGACAGGAGCGGTTACATGCAGCTTTATCTTTACACACTTACGGGACAGTTAGTGCGCCAGGTAACAAATACTGATTATGACATCACCGATGTTTACGGCTACGACGAGCAGACGGGCAACGTTTACTATCAGGCGGCTGGCAACAACCCTTTGGATAGGGAGGTCTATGTGGCATATAAGAACGGCAAGACGGAATGCCTTACTTCCCGTGAGGGCTGGAACGAGGCTGTTTTCAGCAAGGGATTTAAATATTTTATCAATACGTGGAGCGACAGCAACACGCCTTATGTGTATTCTCTTTGCTCTGTTGGCGGCAAGAACGCCACTACCTTGATCGACAATCAGGCATTGAAAGACAATCTCGACACTTACGGACTGTCGCAAAAGGAGTTCTTCTCTTTCAAGACTTCAGAAGGCGTTGAACTCAATGGCGTGATGATCAAACCGAAGAATTTTGACTCAAACAGAAAATACCCCATCATAATGTGGCAATACAGCGGTCCAGGTAGCCAGCAGGTGGTAAACTCCTGGCGCATTGGCTCCATAGTGCAGGGGGCTCTCTTTGATGAATATCTCGCACAGCAGGGCTTTATCGTCGTTTGTGTTGACGGACGCGGCACCGGCGGACGCGGCTCTGAGTTCGAAAAATGCACCTACATGAAATTGGGCGACTTGGAATCAAAAGACCAGGTTGAGACGGCTCTGTATCTCAGTAAACTGCCCTACGTTGACAAAGACAATATCGGCATCTGGGGCTGGAGCTACGGTGGTTTCAACACCTTAATGAGTATCAGTGAGGGGCGTGATGTGTTCAAGACCGGCGTTGCCGTTGCGCCGCCTACCGACTGGCGTTTCTATGATTCTATCTATACCGAAAGGTACATGCGCACTCCAAAGGAAAACGCAGCAGGATATAACATCAATCCGATTAACCGTGTATGTGATATGAATGCGAAACTGCTGATCTGTCAAGGACTTGCCGACGATAATGTTCACCCCCAGAATGTCTTTGAATACACCGAAGCGCTCGTGCAGGCGGACAAGGATTTCAAAATGAATGTTTACACCAACCGTAACCATAGCATCTATGGCGGTAACACCCGTAACCACCTTCTGCGGCAAATCTCTAATTTCTTCATCGAAAATATGAAATAAAATGTATCTTTATCAAAAATTTTCTTTATCTTTGCTTTCGTTATCTCGTTTATCACACAGACGTGATGCCGGTGAAAGACAGAAATTTTATTTGATAATGATAAGAAATCTTTAAACATGGAAGACATAAGATGTAAACAATGTGGGCGAAGTGTTTCCGAAGAAACCGTCGCCTGTCCTTACTGTGGTTGTTCTATAATGGAACAATGGTTGGATAAAGCTGAGGCTGGTGATGCCGACGCCCAAAACTTTGTGGCGTGGCGTTACCATGAAGGTGATGGAGTAGAACAAAGCGATGATGAGGCTGCACATTGGTGGCAGAGAGCAGCCGACCAAGGGCATATCCCCGCTACTAATAGTTTGGGTGCATGTTATAGACGAGGTACGGGCAAAACCCGAAATGATGATATAGCTTTTGACCTGTTTCTGAAAGCTGCAAGGCAGGGATATGCCACTGCACAGTTTAATATGGGGGGTTGTTACAAAAATGGCTATGGCGTTCTTAAAATGTACGACGAAGCGGCTAAATGGTATAAACTTGCTGCGGATCAAGGAGACAAACCGGCAATAGAAGTCTTAGAGAAAATGAAAAAAGACGGACTTATTCCAGAGGAAGATGAAGACTCGGATGTTGAATACTATCAAGCACATGGTGACCATATAGATGCGATTATGGATACTGATAAGTTTCTTTCTCAATATTTTAGTTTGTGTGTTCAAAAGGCGGAAGTACATAAAATAACAGACACAAAAGTTTCGGACGAGGAAGGTGAGAACAGACCATCAAAAGTTGCATCTCTCGTTTATGGCAGCAATGATTTGAAATTTATGACTTTGATTGCTTCTGGAGAGAAGTCTAATAACATAATTACGATGTATCCTTATATGAAGGGTTATGCCTGTGATGTTGTTGTCAAGCGCGTGATAGAATGGGGAAACAAAATAGAGGCGACCATCGTATTCGACATTGGCGACAGGGAATATGCTTGTTTCGCAACGGAATATTTCTATAACAAGGATAAATATATCCCTGGTAGGAAAGCGACATTGTCGTTAGCTGCAATTGGAATGAAAGTCGAACCAGGTATGAAAGGATTTGACTTTAATGGACAAAAAGCGGTAGATTTCCTCTCTAAAGTAGGAGAAAAACCAGATTATGATGAGCAAGGAAATGTCAAGCCGCTCCATTTTAGCATGGAAACAACCGCTTTATATCTACGCACAGATAAGGCCACCCCTGATGCTGCGCAATTCCAATCGCCGGCAACCAACATACGCCATTGTGAGTTGTTAGACATACCATTTATAAAATGTGATATAAACATTACCAATCCTGATGAGCCATGTTTAGTCCCCTTGTATTTCAGGAGAGAGTTCTTCCCTAATATCAAGCAGGATTCCCCAGTAGCCGGGTGGCTGTGGCTCACAGGACAAATTGAAGATGATGAGATGGAAACTCAAGATTAGTATTCTTACCCTCTTGTGAACCGCACCCAATGTAGGAACAACCACCCATGAACTGCACCCAATGTAGGGACATCCACCCAATGTAGGGACATCCACCCAATGTAGGGACATCCACCCAATGTAGGGACTTAATTTATTAAGTCCGCAAAAAAATAGTGAAACAGTGAAACACAAAAGCAGTGACACTCTAAATGACAAAATATTGAAATAGTGATATGATAATACTGCAAATGCTTACATACTGTCATGAAAAAAACACTAAAACAGTAACATACTGACTGTTTCAAAAAACACAAAAAGTGAAACACTCATATAGTGGCACGTTGAAATATAACATCCTGAAATAATAGAATATTGCCATAATAATATAACGAAACTCTTACATATTGATATATAATAACATCAAAACGTTGCCAACATGAAAAAGTGAAACACTAAAACGCTAAAATTCTTTACATTTTCTCGCTGATTTTCAGATGATTGTTATAAAAACTTGCATGATTGAAATAAAAACATTACATTTCCATTGACAGAATCCACAATGTTTCTCATAGAACAGCGAACCAAAGATTGTCTTTTTCTTTATCTTCAAAAATAAAGCGATAATTAAAGGCATAAAAAACCCGGATTCATCACCTGTATCTGATATCAGGGAGAGGAACTACCGGGACTGCGATTGCGTTGCAAAGATGCTAAAAGAAATCGCATATAATTTGTTTTTGTCAATAAATTTAATAATTGTCACTACAAGTTATCTTTAATAAGGATTTTTGAGCTAATAAAGTTCCGCAAGCGATTTCTTACCCACTTGTAGGGACTTTAATGTTTCGATTAAGCGAGGGCAATCAAACTCGTTTGTTTTGCAGAGCGTGAGGAACTTCACTGAAAGTAATTTATTATGTCCGTAAACAGCGAATATGTGAATATGTCTCCATAAATTTCTCCACAAAGATTTGCTGCAATTACGATTTATCAAATTTTTTCTTTATCTTTGCAAACGAAAATGCATTTTATTAAATAGAAAAATAGAAGATCATGGCAACTAATAAACAACAAAAACAGAAAGTGGAGACAACCCCAATAAACAAAGACGAGGTTTGGACTCCTGAAGCAAAGGCAGAATTTAGAAAATTAATGCCTAAAAAGCTCAACAAATTAGGTGAATGGTTCTTCTCAGAAGAAGGTGGTAAGGAATATTTAATAATAGTGGATGAAAAAGCTGTACTCAAATGAGATTGTATCTTGATACCAATATTTTGATAAACCTACTTACAAAGCAAAAGTACAATATCGACAGAGATACTTGGGAAATGCTTATGGATTGTTCAAATTTGCTTTATACGAGCACTGTCTGTGTACATGAATTTATTCATCTGCGACTGATAGGAAAAGTACGTGTCGGCAAGGATTGGAAAAACGTTGATGTTGTGCAGCGTATAACAGATTTTGGCATTGAGATTTTGCCCATCAAACCTAATCATCTAAAAACAGAAGAAACACTGCCACTGTTTCAGGACCACCGCGACCCTAATGACCGTCTTATTATAGCACAAGCGATAACTGACAAAGCAACCCTTGTCAGTTCCGACCTGAAATTTCCGAAATATTGCAAATTAGGCTTGTCTTTTCACCAAAACATCAGATAATAAACAAGAATAAAGCCTGAAATCAGGCTTTATTCTTGATATAATCAAAATTAATGCAAAACCCAGAGAAAAACTTAACTTTTCTTCGCCTTCAGTCGAATTTTTCAAATATTTTTCGTAATGTTGCACTTGCTAGTTGACTCTATGCAATGTTACACTTGCTGGTTTACTATTAAAAGATTTTTCACGTTATTTCCATAC
>JAJPZD010000161.1 GCA_021204605.1 Prevotella sp. | reverse complement strand
GGTAGCCGCCGTTTTTTACAGAAAATCCATGCCCGACCAGGCATGGATTTTTTGTACATATCATATTTTGTATATCGTCTCGATGAATTTTACTTTGCAACTTGCTGCGTTGTTTTAATCTCTCATTTTATTTTATCGAAACCTTCACCGAATACACCGTGACAGAATGTCTGCGAAACCAAGGCGTTGGGATCAATGTTCTTTATGATGTAGAAGACATCTTGCGATTCATATTTGCGCGTCAGTACAATGAGCAGCTTCACACCGCTTTTTGAGTACCATCCTTTGCCTTCCAAAACAGTTACGCCGCGGTCAATTTTATTCATTATAACATCCGCAATCTTCTCGTATTCTTTTGAAATGATGATGAACTGTACAGTTTGCCGGGTTCCGTTTATCACATAATCACAGACATAACTTGCAATCAAGGTGAAAGCGATACCATATACAATGGTTTCCACGCTATGGAAGAGAATGTACGAAGAACAGATAATCGTTATGTCGATGAATTGCATGGCACGTCCGAAGCTCAGGCGGAAATACTTGTTGAGCATGGCTACTATGATGTCTGTTCCGCCCGTTGAGCCATTGTGTGAGAAAACTATTCCGAGTGCAGCTCCAATGAGAGCAGCTCCTATCAAAACGTGCATGAACTTATCCTCACCAGGCGTTATTATTGGGAAAGCCTCGAAGAAAGGCTGTAGAATGCCGATAAAGACAGAAATTATAGTGACACCGATAATCGTGCGGAAGATAAACTGCTTTGTAAGAGTTTTCAGAGCTATTAAAAGCATCAATATGTTGAGAACCCAGATACATACACCAGGAGAGAAGTGGAAAGCATAGTAGAGTAAGGCAGAGATACCAGATACACCACCCATTACTACCTTCTCTGGCAATATAAATGCCGTATAGCCAAATGCATAGAGAAAAATTCCGAATGTTATGAAAAACAAATCCTTAATCTGTTGTTTTCTTATTTTCGGATTTGATAAATAGCTAAATATGCTCATTAAATATGTTATTTAATAGAGGAAATTAATGTGTGATTATTTGACTGCCAAAATCTGATGGGCATGATCTTTCACTTTAACCTCTTTAGGTGTTATAATGCGTTCGATAATGCCATCTTCGCCAATTATAAAAGTGGTGCGGAACGTCCCCATATATGTGCGTCCGTACATCTTTTTCTCTCCCCACACGCCGAATTGCTCTACCAATGCTTTGTTTGTGTCAGCTATCAGACTGAATGGCAGTTGGTTTTTTGCAATGAACTTTTGGTGAGTTTTCTCATCATTAATGCTTACACCAACAATCTCGTAGCCCTGTTTTTTAAGCTCCGAGTAGTTGTCACGCAGATTGCAAGCCTGAGTTGTGCAACCAGGAGTAAGGTCTTTCGGATAGAAATACAATACGAGTTTTTTCCCTTTAAAACTGTCAAGTCTTACTTCTTTACCGTTCTCGTCATGTCCCAGTATTTCAGGGACCTTGTCTCCGATGTTCATATAAATTTTTTAGTTGTCATTTAATTTATACTGTTAAATAACCGATTATCTATGAATAAAAACAATGCGGTTTTACAAGTGCAAACTTACATATAATTTTGGAATAACAAACAGTTTAATGAATAAAAAATGAAATTATATTTAAAGAGCATAATTTGTCAGAAAGAATAAAATACAAATAACTTATCATTTAATAATACGGCAGGATTTTTCGCAGGAAAACATTATATTTGCATATTATAACTATGATACAAGAGACGGAATACGTATGTTTACGGAATTGATAGACAAATATTACAGTGGAAACCAGGAGTTGAAAAATATTCTTATTGCTCACAGTAAGTCAGTGGCAAACAAGGCTTTAGAAGTTGCGGCAGCGCATCCAGAATTGAATTTAGACTGTGATTTTCTGCTTGAGGCAGCAATGCTTCACGATATTGGGATTATAAGGACTGATGCACCAGGCATAAAATGTTATGGAACAGAGCCTTACATACGTCATGGTGTGATAGGTGCGGAGATGCTTCGTGCCGAAGGGCTACCACGTCATGCCCGTGTGTGTGAGCGTCATACAGGAGCTGGGCTGTCGTTGGAGGAAATCACATCGCAAAATCTTCCTTTGCCTCATATTGATCTTTTACCAGAGACATTGGAAGAACAGTTAATATGTTATGCCGATAAATTTTTCTCAAAAACTAAACTTGGTAGGGAAAGAACGGTTGAACAAGTGGAGCGGAGCATTGAGAAATTCGGGCAACAAGGATTGGAGAGGTTTCTGGTATGGGAAGAAAGGTTTAAATTAAAAATTAAAAATTGATAATGCATTGCACAGAAGCCGAATGTGTGGGGTTTAGAGTTAAGAGTGAAGTGTGAAGTGTTTGTTAGATATTTTTCGTGTCGCAAAAACGTTAAATAATAAATAAAAAGGAAATTTTGTCTCACTGTTATCTTTAATTTCAGTAATTTTGCATTTTTGAATGTAATGAGAGCGAAAACCGTCATA
>JAJPZD010000089.1 GCA_021204605.1 Prevotella sp. | reverse complement strand
GAACTACGAGTGGACTGATATGTACGACAGAATGGCTAAGGATGCACGCGAGGAAGGCTTCCACGAGATAGCCGAGAAGTTCGAGGGTGTTGCCGCTATTGAGAAGCACCACGAGGAGCGTTATCGCAAGCTGTTGAAGAACGTTAAGGACAAGCTCGTATTCTCCAAGGAGGGCGACGCTATCTGGCAGTGCTCCAACTGCGGCCATATCGTTGTCGGCAAGGACGCTCCGAAAGTCTGCCCTGTTTGCAACCACGCCCAGAGCTATTTCCAGGTTGCTGCTTACAACTATTAATTTAAACGCTTTAAAGCAACTCTAAACGGGTTGCTTTAATTACCCCAAAACGCCGGATGATAACGTTCGGTGTTTTTTATTTTATCCTATTTTCACCACCTAATTTAAGAATCTGCACTACAGGTATCTGTGATGAGGATTATTGAATGAATTTGGCAGACGCATTGGCGAAAACAAGGAAAACGGACATAATAAATTATATCCCTACAATTGTTTGTCACTACTTGAGGAATTATTGAATATTTTTTGGCAGACGCATTGGCGAAAACAAGAAAAGTCGCTCTCTAAAAGCGTCTTAGAATCTATGATATGTTTTCACGCAGATGAGTGACTGCAAGGTTCAACCAATCACGATTAAACATTTTTTCCTTACGTTTGCTCCATTCTTGGATTTCCTTTTCCAGAATATCCAAAACACATTCTATATTCTTATTTCTCCAGTCTTTCAATGATTGAGCATTTTCTAAAAGATAGTCAACCGTAGCCAACAATTCCAACGCATAATTTGAATAATAGCCACGCAAGAAATGCTGTGTCTTATCACAAATCGAGCGAAGACTATTGTCATGATATCCATCTATAAAACCATTAGCCTCTTGTACTGCGCCATCTATCAACCATATATAATCAAATGGACGATTCTCCATACCACCCATACCCTTAATATAACTGCCGTTCATATTGTAAAGAACATGAGCCACTTTTCCACCGGAGTAAGGACCATAATAGTAAGGCTTAAAGTCAATTTTAAAATAATCTTTGGCGCCGAAACGCTGCATAAAATAAATCATTTTCTCAGCAGCAAAAACTGATGCAAACTCACCATAGGTAAACGCATCATTGAACATCAGAAGCAACATTGCCCGCCCAGGGGTCAATTTCACTCTCTCCGACTTCATTTTCTCAATAATTATTTCTGATGGCTCATAAATCATGATATCACAGTCCAAATCTGCCAAAGCTGTCTCTATCATGCGTTTCACTTGTAACCAATCCAATCCGCCATTGTGCGAACCTAATGGAGGAATTGCTATAGATTGTATTTTTCTACTGACTATTTCTCTACGCAAAGCCGTAAGTCCTTGTTCAATATATGTATATTCCGATGGCAGTTTCCAGTGCGTTTTTGTTGGAAAATTAACTATCAACTTGCGTCCTGACATTAGATTTGAGTCTTCTACAATAAGCAGTTCTCCTATATGTAATTCTTTATTGAGGCATGCTTTCTTATATACACGGTAGTTTTCTGGAAAAGCCTCACGGAATTGCAGGGCAATGCCTTTCCCCATCACACCTACAGTGTTGACAGTATTCACCAGCGCCTCGGCATCACTCTCTAATAAATTCCCTTTTACATATTGTATCATGTTGCTCCTCCGTTGACTTTAAAAGTAATAATCAGGGCGCACTACAATTTTGTTCTCGTCAATTTCCAATTTAAATAACGTATTTTTTGCATTTTTATTATAAACGACATAACCGCAGATGTAAGATACCGGCAAATCAGTATTCACCAATAACTCCGCCTCCTTGCGACGTTTTAAGTCCCTATCATCTTCCGAATGCCATTGTTTTAAATAAACGTCTTCATAACAGACTATACTATCAATCTGCGGTAATTCGTCTTTTTTGTAAAACGAAGTCATTTCATTCATAGCATGTCCATCAGTGAAGATACAATCAATACCATTGTTTATTAAATCTTCTATTCTGATTACACAGTAAACTATTTTCTCTGGCTCTACTCGCAGAACGCCATTATATCCATGTTGAATAACATATAACATTGGTGAGCGAGGACCAAAGTAAAACGGAATAAAATCACTTAACCGATAACCTTTGACAATCCTTTCTCCACGTAATTGGATAATTTGCTGGTCACCAATACTCACATAATGATCATTTCTGAGAGGTGAATTCTTTCTCACCAACCCATTTTGAACTATATGTGGCATATTGTCGATATGTGTTATACGAAACGCATATTTCAGTGGTTTTTTCATAATTGAGACAAAGATACAATTTTATTTTGATTTTGCGTATTTTAAACAAAGAAATGAGCATATTGCTTACTGAAAAGTCAGTATCTTAGCACGAAAATAGCAATTAACTTTTAACTTTCAACTAAAACATCCCACAAATTTTGTTTTTTGACATAAAAAGAGTAATTTTGCAACCGATTTATAAGTTTACACACATTTCATGGTTCAAAATATCTTTAAGGGCTTAGGT
>JAJPZD010000233.1 GCA_021204605.1 Prevotella sp. | reverse complement strand
CTTGCCGACTACTGCGATGCCGTGAACGCCGCCACCGGATCGAAATATGATGCCAACGCCAACGTGGAGCACAAGAACATAGCTACTTTGATCGGGGAGCTGCCAAAGTCTAATTTCATCCGTCTGAACCGCCGTCTGCTTACCGAGAGAATCAAGAAGATGTACGGCAAGGACTTGGCAGACAAGTATATCAGTATGCTTACGGGGCATTTCATCTACAAAAACGATGAGACGAGCCTCGCCAACTATTGCGCCTCGATAACGATGTACCCCTGGCTTATCGGCGGCACCACATCGATAGGGGGCAACTCCACGGCGCCGACAAACCTGAAATCGTTCTGCGGTGGTTTCGTCAACATGGTATTCATGGTGTCAAGTATGCTTAGCGGAGCGTGTGCCACGCCGGAGTTCCTGATGTACCTCAACTATTTCATCGGATTAGAGTATGGCAAGGACTACTGGAAAGAGCCTGACAAGGTGGTTGACCTCTCCCTGAAGAGAAGAACCATTGACAAGATGATAACCGACTGCTTCGAACAGATAGTATATTCTATAAACCAGCCGACCGGGGCACGCAACTACCAGGCGGTGTTCTGGAACATAGCCTACTACGACAGGCCTTATTTCGAGAGCCTTTTTGGGGAGTTTTATTTCCCTGATGGGAGCAAGCCCGACTGGGACAGCTTGTCCTGGCTGCAGAAACGTTTTATGAAATGGTTCAACAAGGAGCGTGTGAAAGCTGTATTGACTTTCCCTGTCGAGACAATGGCTCTGCTTACACAGAACGGTGATGTAATGGACGAGGAATGGGGCGACTTCACTGCGGAGATGTACGCCGAGGGCCATTCGTTCTTCACATACATGAGCGACAACGCCGACTCGCTGAGCTCCTGCTGCCGTTTGAGAAACGAGATACAGGACAACGGCTTCAGTTACACACTTGGTGCGGGCGGTGTCTCCACCGGGTCAAAAAGCGTGCTGACTATCAACCTCAACCGTTGCATACAATATGCCGTAAACCACAAGTTAGACTATCTGGACTATCTTGCTGAAATAGTTGACCTCGTGCATAAGGTGCAGTTGGCATACAACGAGAACCTGAAGGAGCTGCAGAAGAACGGCATGCTGCCGTTGTTTGACGCCGGCTACATAAACATCGGGCGACAGTATCTCACAGTAGGCATTAACGGACTTGTCGAGGCGGCGGAGTTCATGGGGCTGCAGATTACCGATAATCCTGACTACCTTAAGTTCGTTCAGGACATTCTTGGCCTCATAGAGCAATACAACATAAAATACCGTACTAAGGACGTGCTGTTCAACTGTGAGATGATACCTGCAGAGAATGTGGGTGTGAAGCACGCCAAGTGGGACCGTGAGGACGGTTATTTCGTACCACGCGACTGCTACAACAGTTATTTCTATGTCGTGGAGGATGACAGCCTCAACATTATCGACAAGTTCAAACTGCACGGTGCTCCTTATATCAAGCACCTGACGGGTGGCTCCGCCCTTCACATGAACTTAGACGAGCACCTCTCTAAGGCTCAATACCGACAGTTGCTGAAAGTCGCCGCTGAGGAGGGGTGCAACTATTTCACGTTCAACATCCCGAACACGATATGCAACAGTTGCGGCCATATCGACAAGCATTACCTCAAAGAATGTCCCGTCTGCCACAGTCATGATGTTGACTACCTGACACGTATCATCGGGTATCTCAAGAGGGTGAGCAACTTCTCGGAGGCACGCCAGGAGGAGGCACACAGGAGATATTATGCCACTGCCGAGAAATTCTGACTTATTGCCCTACATTAATATATATAGTTTCAGAGAAAATCAGAATTCCAACCTTATACCTTATAAAACCTAATATTACCGATGTTGAAGTACGTAAACTTGGGAGTAGTGTTTCAGGAAATTCCCGATGAGGTGACGCTTTCAATAAACATATCCAACTGTCCCTGCCACTGTCCACACTGCCACAGCAAATATCTGTGGGAGGATATCGGAGAACCTCTGACACCACTGGCATTGGAGAAAATAGTCCGCGAGTACGACAAAGACATCACGTGCATCTGTTTCATGGGCGGCGACGCCGAACCTGTTTACGTCAATACTCTTGCCAATTACCTGCACATACAGCACCCAGAACTTAAAGTGGCATGGTACAGTGGCAGGATACGTATTTCATCTTCCGTATGCAAGAACAATTTTGACTATATCAAAATAGGTCCTTACATCGAGCATTTGGGCTGCCTGAAAAGCTGCACCACCAACCAACGACTTCTAAAACGCATCTCCGGCGATTGCTTTACGGATATCACAGAGAGATTCTGGAAAAAGTAGAGTATCTAAATCTCCCCCATTAGGGGAGACTTTGTAGTTACTTCCATTGCTAAAATTTTTGCTTGGGGCATTATCGCCTTCTATGTAACCAAGCTCTCCCCCTATTGGGGGGAGTTGGAGAGGGGCTTCCTATTGTGGGTGGAGTTGGAGAGGGGCTTCCTATTGTGGGTGGAGTTGG
>JAJPZD010000165.1 GCA_021204605.1 Prevotella sp. | reverse complement strand
TTTGGTCTGCAAAGTAAATATTTTTTTTTGGATTATTCAAATTTAAACGCTTAATTATTTCCAATGCCTTTGAATATCGCTCCTGACGTATGTATATTTGCGCCAATGTCTCGGTGTAAAACTCATCCTCGTGCTCCTTTTTGCCGTTGTCATCATCTTCGGGAACATACTCTGGCTCATCTTTCAACTGTATCTTGCCCTTATCGTTCTGGATGAAATTATCTATCAGGTCCTGACCCTTCATGGCAGGGTTGTTCTGCTCTTCGCTCTCTCCGTTTTCGCCCTCAGTCTCAAGAAGATAGGAGACATAATCTATTGTCGCATCAACAGGGGTCGGTTTCCGTTTGCTCTTCTTTTTCTTGCCTTCCTCACCTTGCTCCACTGGCAGCGAATCGAGAAACTGGTCAATAAGTGTAATCGTCCTGTCTCCGCCACCATTGCTTGATGATGCTGTCTCTTGATTACTACAGTTTGGGTTGGGCAGCTTGTAGTGGGCAGCCTCCACCATGTCGAAAATCACCTTCCTGTCGGTGATATACACGGCAGAACGTCGCAGCTCCTCATCAAAAGTGGGGTCGTGCAGCAGGAATAGGTTTTTCAGCAGAAGCAGACGCGCTGTCTGGAAATATGGATATAGCGCAAGTAGGGAGCGCAGGTCATACAGCGTTTCCTTGTCAAGAAGCTCGGGATGATTTATCAACCGTTCTAAATCCATTTTTGTTTACCAGTTGGCTACTGTCGCATTGAATATCTGGTCTGCAAGGTCTTCCACCATCTCTGTTACGAGTTCCTCCTGCACTGAAGTGAGCGACTGAGTGGTCTCAAACGTGGAGGTAGCAGTGAACGACCGCTCAAAGTCCTCACTATGGTTGACATTGTTGGTGAACCTTACGTTTACCGTCATCGACAGTTCTGCCTGTGCGGAATAGCCCTCGTTTGTTACGGCCTTGTTCCTCTGTGAATATTGCGTTATCTCACCATCAATTTTCAGGTCTCCATTGCGCTTCACCTGTGTCAGGTGTGTATGACTTGCGAAAACGTCTTTCAGTTGGTTGTTGAACATGCTTGCCATCGGGCCCCATACATAACTGGAACGATTGGGAAAGTCGGCTATCTGTATCGTCTTGGTCTTGGTGTAATCGATACTTGCGCCATTGAATTTATAGGAGATACTGCATGCTGTCAACACGCACAACGCCACTGCCAAGAAGCATATCGCGCCTATGCGGAACGATTTCTTTCCGCTATGCTGATTATCGTTATTTATCAAGTCCATATTGTTTTATCTTTCGGTATAGGGTGCGGTCGGAGATTCCTAATTCATTAGCCGCCTTTTTCCTGTTGCCATTGTTGCGCTCAAGGGCTTTCTCCACCATCTGTCTGCCGATATCCTCAAGGTTCAGGCTCTCAGGCTCTGGCGGCACGGATGTTACCTCCTCTGCCACATCATATACGGTAGGGGTGATGTGCCTTTCCTGCTGACTGTTGGGAATGATGGCGGGATAGTTGTTTCCCGCTTGTGTTATCTGGTGTGTTCCGGCACTGTCAAGTTGCTTTTTCAGGGAATTCATGTCACGGCGCAACTCACTGACATTGCCGCGCAACTCATACAAGATCTTGTACAGCAGTTCACGCTCGCTTTCGTATGAATGGCTGCCTCCACTGTTGATAGTGGACAGCTGCGTACTCTCGGTATCTTCCGGGATGAACTTGTGAATATCTTCAACATCAATCTCACGGTTTTTGCTTAGTATGGACATCTGTTCTGTGATGTTCTTCAACTGTCTTACGTTGCCGGGCCATTTGTATTTCAGTAGCACCCGTTTCGCTTCGTCGGTAAGCGTGATTTTAGGCAAATGGTATTTCTCTGCCATCTGCATGGCGAACAACCTGAACAATAATAATATGTCTTCACCACGGTCACGCAACGGCGGTATCTGGATTGGGATAGTGTTGAGGCGGTAGTACAAATCCTCACGGAAACGCCCCTCACTGATTGCCTTGCGTATGTTGATATTTGTGGCTGCCACTATCCTCACATCGGTCTTCATTATCTTCTGTCCACCGACACGTATGTATTCGCCTGTCTCAAGCACTCGCAGCAGGCGTGCTTGTGTGGCGATAGGCAACTCTCCGACTTCATCCAAGAAGATAGTGCCCTTGTTCGCAACGCCGAAATAGCCTTCACTGTCACCGATAGCTCCGGTGAACGAGCCCTTCTCGTGTCCGAACAGTTCACTGTCGATAGTGCCTTCAGGAATGGAGCCGCAGTTGATCGCGAAATATTTCTCGCGCCGTCGGGGGGAGTTGTCGTGAATCATGCGTGGGATAATCTCCTTACCTACACCGCTCTCACCGATGATAAGCACCGACAAATCCGTTGATGCCACCTGCATGGCGACATCAATGGCGTGGTTCAATCCCTCGCAATTCCCTACGATATTGTACCTTTGTTTTACCTTTTGTAGTTCAGTTGTATTCATTCAACTGACAAAATTACACAAATTTCTCCAAACACTGACAAATTTACTGAAAA
>JAJPZD010000130.1 GCA_021204605.1 Prevotella sp. | reverse complement strand
GGCGGCACCCGTGGTATAAAAGTTTCCGTTAAGGGTGATGGAGATACTGATTGGGAGGTAATACACGATAAGGAAATCGGAACAAAGTCAGGAGAGGATTTAGAGTTGGAAGTAAACCGCACTAACTGCCAGATTAAGTTTGAAAACTATTCTGGCGGCCTTGATAACAACGCCTACGTTACCGATCTTGCGATATACGGAAGCTACACATTCACAGGGCCGTTGCTTGAGACCGTTACAGTGAATGGAGTTGATTACGATGCAGATGATATTTTCGAGGAGGATAATGATGGTAACATGGCTGGAACCGTGAATATCAGTAAGACTATCGAAAATGAAGATATCACGGTAAGTGCCACAGCTTTAAATGGAACTATCACAAATGCAAATAACATTACAGTGGATGTGTCAGATGAAGGCGTGAGAACTGCAACTATCGAAGTTACCTTAGATGAAGAGACACGTAAATATATCCTGACTATTGGCGACAAGCCAGACTATACATTGACATACCTTGACCAGAATGGAGACACCTTAACGGAAACACAGTTGGTAGAGGAAGATGCCACTATCGGCGAGTTTAAGTATTCAGGTGATGAACTGACCGTTGCTGACGGTTATAAATTCCGTGGCTGGTTTGTATCAGCCATTGGCGGGCGCAAATACACGACAGATGAGGTGATAACAGAAGATATAACCCTCTATGCCATCGTTACTGAAATCGAGACTGAAAGCACAACTGCACGCTATGCCTACGACCTCACTGATGAGTATTTCTATGCAGAAGACCATGAGGCATTTAATCCAAGTGATGATGAAAATGTCAAATGGCATGACGCTTCTCATGGCTGGGCAATAAGCAATGGTAAATCAATTGATCTTCTCGTTGGCGGTAACGCATACATATTGTTAGGTCTTTGCAATCAGACAAATTCTGGAACAACTATCACGCTTACAGATACAAGCAACCAAACAGTTTATTCTGGCACTGCAGTAGGCAGTTCTGATGGACAAATTCTTAAAATCGACTACGAGGGCAAAGCCGACACACTGACGCTTACTGCAAGTGGTGGTACGGTGTATCTGCACAGTTTGGTAATCGGCAATATAGCGACAGCATCCATAGAGACAAATGATGCTGGTTGGTATGTAGTAAATGTTGTGGAAGATGAAGCCCAGAATGGCGACGAGCTGCTTAAGACGCTTGATATTGCTAACCTAAATGCAAGTTCGGAGAGCCGTACATACATCTTCCTGCCAAACGGCACATACGACCTTGGCAACACAACGTTGACAAAGATTTACGGTGAGAACATATCCCTGATAGGTCAGAGCATGGACAGCACGATAATAGTGAATGCCGCACAGAAAGAAAGCATCGACCAGTCAGCAACCCTGCTTGTAACCGGGGACAACTGTTATATACAGGATCTGACATTGGAGAACGACTATCCATATTATACGTATGACAACGGCCGCGCGGTATGCTTGTGGGATCAGGCAAACCACACGATTTGCAAGAACGTGCGTATGTTGTCATACCAGGACACATACTATTCATACAACTCGACAGCCGAGAAGTATTTCGAGACATCGGATATACACGGAACCGTTGACTTCATCTGCGGTAATGGCGTGGTATTCTTCAAGAACTGTACGATCACAGTAGAGAAGCGCAAGGCAGACGGCACAGGCGAGTGCACGATCACCGCTCCTAACACTGCCGCAAACCAGGACTATGGTTATGTATTCTATGGTTGTACAATAGAAAACAAGGCCGCCAAATATAATCTCGGACGTGCCTGGGACAAAGAGCCAAGGAGCGTATTCCTCTACACGACATTGAAAGACACCGAGAATTTGAACTCTAACCGTTGGAATGCAACCGGTATCAGCACAGTGCCGAAACTGTTCGCTGAGTACAATTCATATAATTCGGAAGGTACAATAATAAATGCAACTACGGGAAGTGCTACAAATAACGTTACGTTCACAGGTGGTGGCACTACCACAACTCTCAATACAATTCTTCCTGAAAGTGATGCTGAAAGTTATGAGCTTAATAAGGTAATCGATTCTAGTAAGTGGGCTCCTGACAAATGTGCGACACAGTTGGTTATGAGTACTGTATCTTCAAATACGTCAACAGAAACATTAGCAGATTCTGGTGATGAGGAGGAAGCGCAAACAACCACACTTTCCTGGAATGCAGTTGACGATGCCTTGGCATACGCAATATTCAAGGACGGTGAGTTTGTTGAGATTATCAATAAGAGTGACAACCCTTCATACGAAGCTCCTAATGATGGCAAGACATACACAGTACGTGTAGCCAACCAGTACGGTGGTTTCGGAGATAGCAGTGAAGGTGTCACAACTCTTATCAGTAACATCACAGACAATGGCAGCATAGTCAAGACCGTTTATTACAACCTTTCAGGGGCGCGTGTAAGCAGTGCGACGAAGGGTGTAGTGATCAAGGTTGACACTATGGAGAATGGAAAGCAAGTCGCAACGAAGATAGTTAAATGATAGATAATAGTTCACACTGAAT
>JAJPZD010000168.1 GCA_021204605.1 Prevotella sp. | reverse complement strand
TTAATGTATAATATAATGAAAGTGGACATGGAATTGTAACCATTATTAAGGGTGCAAAGATAAGGAAATATTTTGTATTATAAATGCATAACGTCTGTTTTTTGTTGAAAAGAGGAAAAAATGCTGTTTAAGGGAGCATTGTTAAATGTGATATTCAAATTAAAAACTATATGTATAAAGATTAATTTTAAAAATAAATATCCTAACTTTGCAACAAAATATAGAAAAACAAGTTATAATTATATAATAATAAAAAAGAGGTGGCAAACATATCAACGACTGGTAGCGAAAAGGAAGCTTGCAATCGTGATGCAATGGGTGCAATACAGAAGACAATAAAGAGGTTATTCGACATTGTGGCTTCTGCATTGTTGCTTGTTGTGTTGTCGTTGTTGTTTCTAATCATTTATATTTTGCTGAAGCGGCAGAAGAACGGTGCGGCGATTTTCACTCAAGAAAGGATAGGCTACAAGGGGAGGCCCTTTACGATATACAAGTTCCGTACACTCAGTGGAGAGGAGAGGGAGCCCCAGTTGATAGCCAAAAGTGATACGTTCAACTCCACGAAGACAGAGAGGTTTCTGCGAGAGCACCATTTGGATGAGCTACCCCAGTTGTGGAATGTACTGAAAGGCGATATGTCGTTTGTGGGTCCGCGACCGGAGAGGAAATACTATATTGACCAGATAATGCAGCACGACGATAGGTATGAGTTGATATACAAGATGCGTCCTGGTCTTACATCGGAGGCGACATTATATAATGGCTATACCGACAGTATGGAGAAGATGCTTAGGCGTCTTGAGATGGATTTGCATTATCTTGCTCACCGTTCGTTGTGGTTTGATTTCTGTATTATCCTGAAGACGGGATTTCGCATAATAAGTGGAAAGAAATTTTAAAAAGAGATATGAAGAAGCTGTTAATACTGATAGTGCTTGTAATAATCATTCCGACAAAAGTATTGGCTCAGTCATCGTCGATGACAGATGAGCAGGTGATAAGTTTTGTAATCAAAGAGAATGCGGCGGGCACATCACAGGCAGAGATTGTAACGAAGCTCATGCAAAAGGGCGTGACGATAGAGCAGTTGCGCCGTGTGAAGGAGAAATATGAGCGTCAGATGAAGAACAAGGGTCTTGGCACTGTGACTGATAAGGAGACCGATAACCGTCTGCGGACTAATAAATCGAGCAGTAAGAGCAGCAGGTCAAAAAGCAAGAAAAGAACAACAACCTCATATTATGATGATGACGATAATTTCACGCCCCAGTACAGGGTTAAGGATACGAGGAAGAAGAAGACAGCGATAGATCCCGAAACAGGTTTGACAATAGGCACGGCATACGACGAGACGAATGACGACTGGCTGATGATGCAGGATGAGCTATTGGAGATAATCCCAGATACGGCGGCCTTGTTGGATAAGCTACTTTCAGAGAAGTATGAGAAGAAGAAGAAAGTTTTTGGCAGGGACATATTCAACAATACAGACTTGACGTTTGAGCCAGAAATGAACATCGCCACGCCCCAGAATTATATATTAGGTCCTGGAGATGCTGTATATATCGATATATACGGAGCTTCTCAGAAGACCATTGAGAGTACTATATCACCGGATGGAGAGGTTACGATAGAGGGGTTTGGCCCTGTGCACTTGAGTGGTTTGACAGTGGAACAGGCGAATGCGCGGCTGCGCTCCACACTTGGAGAGCGATACAGCAGTTCCCAGATAAAACTTACTGTTGGAGAGACACGGTCGATAATGGTTAATGTGATGGGAGAGGTCAACTATCCAGGGACATACACGTTGCCGGCATTCGCCACAGTGTTCCATGCCCTGTATATGGCAGGCGGTCCGAATGATATCGGTACGTTGCGAAACATAAAAGTTTACAGGAACAACAAGTTGGTGTCTGTTGTTGACATTTATGATTACATACTTAACGGCAAGTTGACAGGGAACGTGAAGTTGGCAGACAATGACGTGATTACGATAGGCACCTACGATTGTTTAGTGAACATAACGGGAAAGGTGAAGCGTCCGATGTATTACGAGATGAAAAAGAACGAGAGTGTGAAGACATTGCTGGACTATGCTGGAGGTTTTACGGGAGACGCATACACAAAATCGGTGAGGATAGTGCGTAAGACAGGCAGGGAATATTCAGTATATAATGTCGATGAGTTTGACATGAGTGCTTTCCAGGTAGCCGATGAGGATTCCGTGAGTGTGGATTCGATAATTCCGCGTTTTTCCAACATGGTTGAGATCAAGGGAGCCGTATTCCGTCCGGGCATGTACCAGGTTGGAGAGAGCATAAACAGCGTAAAAACGTTGATAGAGCATGCCGATGGTTTGCGTGAGGAGGCGTTCACGGCGCGTGCGGTGATGCACAGGATGAAGGCCGACCGGACGTTGGAGGTGGTATCAGTAGATGTTGACGGGATAATGAACGGAACAGTTCCCGATGTACCGATTCAGAACAACGATGTGCTCTTCATTCCCACGAAAGAGGAGATGATGGAACAGCAGACGATAACGATACATGGAGAGGTGAATTATCCAGGAATATACAAATATGCAGAAAACGAGACTGTTGAGGACTTTATACTTCAGGCAGGAGGCTTGAAGCAGACCGCTTCGACGGCGCGAGTTGATGTGTCGAGGCGTGTCAGGGATCCGAAGGCGTTGACCACCGATTCGATAATCGCCCATACATACAGTTTTGCGTTGAAGGATGGGTTTGTAGTTGATGGAGAGGCTGGTTTTAAGCTGATGCCTTTTGACGAGGTATATGTGCGGAAAAGTCCCGGTTACTACGAGCAGCAGAATGTTACTGTTGAAGGAGAGGTGATGTTCAGTGGAACATATACGCTGTCGATAAACAACCAACGCTTGAGTGATGTTATCCGCCGTGCAGGAGGAGTGAATGACCGAGGTTATGTTGCCGGTGCACGTTTGGAGCGAAAAGTCAACGAGAGTGAGCGTCTAAGGATGGAAACAGTGTTGAAAATGGCGAGGGAGCAGGCAGAGACAAATGAGATGACCGCCATGGCTGCCGGAAAGCTCACTACCAAATCAGATTTGAATGCGAGTGAGAAGATAAAGAAATATGAAATTCCAGAGACATATTATGTAGGAATAGAGTTGGACAAGGCTTTGGCAAATCCGGGTTCGGATGCCGACATCATATTGCGGGAGGGAGACAGGATAATTGTGCCGCAATATAACAATACGGTAAAGATCAACGGAGAGGTGATGTATCCGAATACGGTAGGTTTCCAGAAGGGAAAGAGTGTGAGCTATTATATCAACCAGGCGGGCGGTTTCAGCAACAAGGCAAAAAAGAGCAGGACCTATATCATCTACATGAATGGTACGATAGCGAAGGTGGGTCATAATGTAAGGCCGATGCCCGGTTGTGAGATTGTTGTCCCGGAGAAGAGTTCAACGAGGTTGAGTACTGCCGAGATATTCTCTTTGGCCACTTCGACAGCATCTATTGCGACGGTATTGATAACGTTGGCTAACATTATAGATTAAACATATAAACATATAAATATATGAAATGAGTAATGGGCGATACCATTATGAGATAGATAATGTTTATAGCACAGGTACAGAAAATATTAGGTAATAACGGACGTACTGCTTTGATAAGAAAGAACATTTTCGCTTCGTTTCTTATCAAAGGCTGGTCTGTTGTTATTCAATTTCTGCTGGTTCCTCTTACTCTACATTGTTTGGGAAATTACGAAAATGGTATCTGGCTTACGATCAGTTCGATGTTATTGTGGATAGACAATTTGGACATCGGACTTGGAAACGGATTAAGAAACAAACTTGCTGAGAATTTGGCGCATGAAGACAAGGAAAAGGCACGTGATGTGGTAAGTTCCACACTGTTCATGCTAATATTAGTAATAGTGCCAGTGATAATCCTCATAAATATCTTGATTTGGTTTACCGACACTTACTCTTTCTTCAATATCGATGGCGGTATTGTAGGCAATCTGAATGTGATATTGGCAACCGCCTCGATATTGGTATGTTCCACGTTTATATTCAAGTTTATCGGCAACTTTTATATGGGTCTGCAACTTACGGCAGTGAACAACCTGCTTGTGACATCGGGACAGACATTGGCACTGATAGGGACGGCATTGGTATATCTTAGTGGCAGTCGTTCGCTGTTGTTGATTTCAATAGTCAATACCCTGTCCCCCCTTGTAGTATATCTTGTGAGTTATCCGATTACTTTCTATGGTAAATATGCTTACTTACGGCCACGGTTGAAAGGAGTAAGGTTGTCTGTGATAAAAGAGCTGTTTGATACAGGAATGAAATTCTTTGTTTTGCAGATAGCGGGAATAGTGCTTTTTATGTCGTCGAACATTATCATCTCACGCTTATTTTCTCCAGAAATGGTAACACCTTTTCAGATAGCATACAGGTATTTCAGTGTTATCATATTGCTTTTCACAATAATATGTGTACCATATTGGACTGCCACCACAGATGCTTACCATAGAAAAGACATTGATTGGATAAGGAGTGCCAACAATGCGTTGAATAAGGTGATAGCGGTATTTACCATTGTCGCTGTTTTAATGATAGCTGTTTCCGCGCCGGTATATCGGATATGGGTTGGTGGAGGTGTGGAGATACCGCTTTCCATGACGGTACTTGTCGCCGTTTATATAATGATTTTGACAATAAGCACGCGCTATTCATACGTTTTGAATGGAATAGGGGCGTTGAGATTACAGCTTATAATGACGATATGCGCAGCCGTAGCATACATTCCATTGGCTGTTTTTTTCGGTCGGCTGACGAACAGCATCAATATGCTAATAGGAATAATGTGCATAGTGAATTTGCCTGGTTTGGTAATCAATATAGTGCAGTATAACAAAATCGTGAATGCCAAGGCGAAAGGTATTTGGATAAAATAAAAGGGATTAGAATGAATATAGCCATTTTACTAACCACATATAATGGAGAAAAGTATTTGCAACAACAAATAGATTCTTTATACAACCAGACGTATAAGGATTGGACATTATATGTTCATGATGACGGATCGAAAGATAATACCCTTAACATACTACATAAAAACGCTGAATTACATGACAATATGGTAATACTGGACTATGAGACAGGACTCGGAGCAAGGGACAATTTTTTTAGTTTGTTTCAAAAAGTTGACGCCGATTATTATATGTTTTGCGATCAGGACGATGTATGGTTTGACAATAAAGTAGAAGTTTCCTTGTGTAAGATGAAGGAAACAGAGGCTAATCATCCAGACACGCCAATCATTGTGCACAGTGATTTGTTGGTAGTTGACCAAAATCTCCAAACGATTCATGAATCATATTGGAGTTATGTGGGAATGAAACCCAATTTCATGACAAATTTTGACCGTCTTGCCGCAGGGAATTTTGTTACCGGCTGTACGATGATAATGAACAAAATGGTAAAAAAAATCACTCTTCCTCTAACTCGATATTCATATATGCACGATGCCTGGATTACGGCTTGCACGATAAAAGAAGGAGGTATTATCGTAGGAATAGACAAAGTCTTGCTATACTATCGCCAGCATACATCAAATCTCATTGGTGCACCTTCGAGTAAGCGTTTTAACATTAGGTACAAGATTTTCCATGCAAAGGAAACATATAATAACAATAAGGTCCAATATATGATGTTGAAATCGTTGGGGTACAAGTCACTTCTGACATATATAAAGAATAAGATTCTTTATAAGATGAGCTAATAAAAGTCTATGATATGAATGAAATTAAAGGAATTATTTTAAGAAAAATTTTCATTTAAAACCAGAATAAAGATGGAAAAACAAAAAAAGAAAATAGAGGTTGACTTTTTTCTGCTATTGAGCATATTGAAAAAAGAGAGGAAAAGACTTGGCATCACGTGTTTTGTTGCAGCGGTAATAGGAGTTGCCCTCGCTTTTTGTGTACCGAAAATATATAAGAGCAGTGTGATGTTGGCACCGGAGGAGACTGACAATAGTTTGTTGTCAAATTTTTCATCTTTAGCATCGATGGTGGGTATGAACATGAAGATGAACAATAGTAATGATGCCATTTATCCAGAGATTTATCCCGATTTGATGCAGTCAACAAATTTCCTGACAGGGCTATTCGATATAAAAGTAACATCGAAAGATGGGAAAATAAATACGACCTACTCTGATTATATGAAGCATCAAAAATTTCCTTTCTGGGACTATCCTGGCGTGTTGATGGCTAAAATAACAAAGAGTTTTAGGAAAAAGGACCCGAAAACTGATGAGACCAAGGTGGATCCGTTCCGACTTACAAAAGACCAGTTTGACATTATGAAAGGTATAAGCAATAATATTGACTGTTCTGTTGATAAGAAAACAAGCGTAATCACGATTACAATCACGGATCAAGACCCGTTAATTGCCGCTACCGTTGCAGATTCAGTAAAAGAAAGGTTGCAATTATTTATAACAGATTACCGGACTAACAAGGCACGCAACGACTTAGCCTATATGGAGCAATTATATGAGGAGGCAAAGAGCCAATACCTTGAGGCGCAAGTAGCATATTCTCAGTTTTCCGATGCCAATCAGGATTTGTTGCTTGAGTCAGTAAAGTCAAAGCAGGACTATTTAGAGAATGATATGCAATTGAAATATAATATATACACCCAGGTTTCCCAACAGTTGCAAATGGCGAGGGCAAAAGTACAGGAAAGAACACCTGCATTCACAGAGGTACAGTCGGCAACTGTTCCCATAAAGCATAGCAGTACGCCAAAAATAGTAGTATTAATATTATTTGCCTTCTTAGCTTTCGTTGTATATGTTGCATGGCTGACATACAAGAATAGGAACATTATATTTAGTTATTCTGGGTTAGAACAGGAAATATAGAAGATGGAAATAAGGAACGACAATAATGATAATTCACCCACGTGGAGCGCAACAGCCTTATGTTGGAAACACAGGCGACTATATTTAGTTGTTTCTGTAGTATGCATCCTATTGGCTATTATTGTTAGTGTCAGTATTCCAAAAACGTACGCTGCTTCTGTCAAGGTTGCAGATGAGCCGAAGGAAATCGATTATATAGTGGGACTTAGTAGTTATAGTGCATGGATTAAACAGATTATGTCAGACTATAAGGTCAATGAACTTATGTCAGAGTCCGAGGTTTACAGAAAGTTTTTAAATTCCGAAACTTTTATGGAAAGTCTCTCCACGATATACATACCAGATTATGATACCGATTATTATCATTATTTGGTGAAATATCATAAAAGAGCATGGTGGGTGAGCCTATGCAAAAATATTTCTTCTATCTTAGGGGCATACGATGAAAAGGAAGAAGTTTTGAGTATTATTAAAAATAATGTAAGGTCTAATTTTTCTCAAAAATATAACACTATTTCTATCCGTGTCGTGGATAATAATGCAGAGGTTGCGGCTCTATTGGCAGATTCTGTCAAAAGTCGTTTGCAAACCGAAATAATAGATAACAGAAGGAAATATTCACAGGCGAACTTAATAAATGCAGATAAGAAGAAAAACCAACTTGAGAAGGAATATTATAATGCACAGGATAAATACATCACATATAGGGACAGCCATTTTGATGGATCCCAACCAAATGTAAAGATAACACTTGACGCATTGAACAAGGAGCGTAATAAGGCATTTGACGATTATAGTGATGCATACGAACAGTATATACGTGCAGAGATACTGCATCACAGGAATATCACATCGTTTTCAGTTTTGAAAAACGCTACCGTGCCAGTAAATCCATTTGAGCCTAAATTTGTTGTCTATTTTCTTTTGTTTTTATTTCTTGGACTTGTATTCACCACATGGTGGATACTTTTTGAGAGGTTGATAAAGAACAGAAAAATAAGATAATATGGAGATAGCAATACTAATCATATTAGCTGTGATGTTAATCGCCTTTCGTATATATAAGATAGGTGATTACTTTTCCCCGTGGTTTATTACCGCAGCGATATGGTTTGTCATGATTTTTGCCATGCAATTTCAGGGAGATTTGCTATATCCACTTAGTGACCAATTTTTAGTTAGTATTTCTTTGTGGATACCGGTTTTATGCGTCTCGTCTCTCTTGACTTATTATCTTCTACCAAGTGTTAAGGATGAAAATGCAGCAGTATTGAGCGATGTGTCGTTGAGTGATAAGTTGTTCAATGTAATATACGTAATTTCCATGATTATCACCCCTATGTATCTCTATCAAATGTTAAAGATTGTCATGATGTTTGATACTGCCGATATGTTGTACAACATACGTATATTGGCAGTTTTTGGAGATCAAGATTTTGGCTTTTTGAATTATTCGTATATTCTGAATCAAGTGCTTCTTGTAATTGCATTATGGAAATATCCCAAGATTCCGAAATGGCAGTTGATAACAATATATATAGCAATCTTATTGTCATGTTTTGCCATTATGGAGAAGGGAGGACTGTTTTTCGCTTTTTTTGCAACTATTTTCGTTCTTTTTGAGCGTGGATATATAAAAGTGCGAACCATTATCATTTGGGCACTTGTAATCTTCTTTCTTTTCTTTCTTTTCAATCTTTCACGACAAATGCAATCCGACAATAACAATACTAATGAAACGACAATTTTTGATTTCATCAGCATGTATATCCTCTCTCCACCAGTTGCTTTTGGTATGGTAGATATAGATGTTTCGGAACAATTCGGATCACATACATTTGAGACAATATACCTTTTTCTTGAACGTTTTGGTTATAATGTAGAGGTGCACACTAAGTTGCAGGAGTTTGTGAATGTACCAATATCCACCAACGTGTATACCGTTTTGCAGCCATTCTATCAAGACTTCGGATATACAGGGGTTACATTTTTTGCTTTAGTTTACGGATTGTTAAGTGGTTGGGCATATCGTCAGCTCCGAAATGGCAGTGGGATTGGGAAATGTCTTTATACATATATTGCGCAGGTTCTAATACTACAATTCTATCAAGAGAATATCATGTTGAGTCTTGTTGCTTTTATTCAATTTATCTTCTTTGTCGTAATCTTGACGCAACGGAAGCTGACATTCAACTTATTTCCTAGGAAATCGTCTCCATGAAGTGCAGAAAACGGAATAAAATTTCAGACTAACATACCCATGACTTTGTTATTGAGAAATTTTTGAGAGGAAAGAACAATAATATAGCAACAAACGAATAGTTTCCCAATACGATACAGATTTAAAACCAATATACATTAATGAGAATTTCAGTATGCATGGCAACATATAATGGCGAGAGGTATATTGAGGAACAAATCCATTCAATACTGTCGCAGTTGTCGGACGATGATGAGCTTATCATTTCCGATGACGGCAGTCATGACCGGACATTGTTCCTGATACAGTCTATCGGCGACAAGAGGATAAGGATATTCCAAAACGAAGGCAGGCATGGTTTCAAGTACAACTTTGAGAATGCTATGAAAATGGTACAAGGAGATTATATATTTCTTTGTGACCAGGATGATGTCTGGCTGCCGGACAAAGTCTCGGTGTCATTGGAAAAGTTACAGGATTACGACCTTATCGTCCATGATGCCAAGTTAATAGATAGCGAGGGCAAAGATCTGAACAATAATTTTTACTCATTCCATCATGACAAGACAGGCTTTTGGTCGAACTTGTGGAAAACCCGTTTTATGGGATGTTGCATGGTTTTCAGGAGAGAAGTTCTCAGTTTCTGTCTGCCGATCCCCACATACGTTATCACGCATGACTTTTGGATTGGTATGCTTTCACTGACCAGTTTTCGTGTGAGATTTATTCCAGACATTCTGATGTGTTACCGACGTCATGGCGATAACGCATCCTCTTCTTCGGAAAAGTCAAGACTATCTGCGTATGTAAAGGTAACATATAGGCTGAATTTATTGGTTGCGGTGGTTATACGAATACTTTCCCGCAGGCGTTGGAAATTTCAAACACCGTGAGATAAAGCATTGTTGGCTGGGATTTTATAGAGCCTCGTTCTCTTTATTTTGTATTTTCACGGAGTAATCCTTTGCATAGTCAGGTATCGAAAAGCCGTGTTTACGGAAGAAAGTCAAAACACTTTTAAGATGAACCAACGACTTTTTCCCGAATTTCAGGCTTTCTCTATGAGAGTCGTGCACCAACTTTGCCTCTGGAAAGTAAATCACCGGAAAACCTTTTTCCCATGCTCTCAGGCAGATGTCCTCGTCTTCCATGTACAGGAAAAAACCAGTATCGAAGCCCGCCAACTTGGTGTAAACGTTTCGGCTTATGAAAAAAGCGGCACCGCTCGACCAGTTTACTGGCTGTATCTTAGTGTGGTCCATGTATTTGCAAAGATAGTCGTTTACCGCCTCAATCTCCTTACTGTCTTTGCCCTTTGTCATCAGTCGCCATAAAAGAATTTTCGGTGAGAGGAAGCCCCTTACAGAATACTGTAAAGAGCCATCGGCATCCAACAGTTTAGGGGCGAGTATGCCAATTTCCTTATGTTTCTCGGCATAATTATACAAGTTGTCGATACAGCCCTTTTGCACTACGATGTCGGGATTAAACAGGGCTAAATATTTTCCGGAAGAAGCGCTGGTTCCTATGTTGTTGTTTTCTCCAAAACCTTTTGGGGTATCGTTTATCAATATCTTCACTTGAGGATAATACTGTTTGAGGAAGTCAACGCTTCCATCGGAAGAACAATTATCAACATAGATTGTTTCAAAACTTATTGTAGGGGTGTTGTCTTCATAAATAGATTTATAGAAATCTTTTATTTGTTTCAGATGGTTC
>JAJPZD010000292.1 GCA_021204605.1 Prevotella sp. | reverse complement strand
TAGAAATCACTAGATCCTAAGTCTAGCGCGTCTGCCAATTCCGCCACAAGCGCAAATTTCACGTGTATGGCCAATACAGATAGATATATTGCCAGTAACCGCAAGAATTTTCGCAAAGGTACGGTGTTTTTACATAAGAACCAAACTTCTTGTTGTTTTTTCAAATCTTTTCTGCAGGTTTTGAGTTAATCAATTTAAAGATATAATTTCGACAAAAAAATATGAAGATAAAAAACTCAGTCGTAAATATTGATGTAAATTTGCAATGTTTAAAAAATTTTTTTAACATGGCACAAGAAATTAATAATAAAGTGAGTCGTCAAGGTACGGCTGCTTTAAGTGAACTTTGTTTTGAGGAAATAGTAAAAAAAGCCTTGAAAGGCTACGTTTCAAGTGAGCAACTGATGCGTGACTTAAACGAATTGAAGGCATCGGAGCGTATCAAGTTCATGGAGGAAATGGTACCGTATTTCATGCCTAAGCTAAAGGAAGGAGGTGAAGAAGAGAAGATGGTGGGAGGCTGGACCGAGGACGAGGAGAAATACTATCGCCGCTTCTATCCCGAGAAGCTGCCATCGGATTCTCCGGCCGTCGACGATTACGGCAATCCGGTAAGATGATTCACTTGGTTTAAGGGTGTTGGTATTGTCAATTCCAACAAACACTGTTAGAAAGAAAAGCTGTCTGTTTGAAAGGTCAGCTTTTTTTTCTATAGCTAAGCACGGCCCAGAAGTCCATAATAGCGGCGAAGGCGAAGAGAGCGAGCGTTTGAGGAAGGATGTCTAAGAGAGAGCCGCCACGGACGAACACAGTGCGCATAGCATCGATATAATATCTCACGGGCAGGAGATAGGTTATTGTCTGTGCCCAGTGAGGCATGCTGCTAATTGGAGTGAAAAGTCCGCTTAGAAGCATCATGCAGACGACGAAGAACCAGATTACGAAAATAGCCTGTTGCATGGTGTCGCTATAGTTGGAGATGATCAGTCCCATACCGCTGAACACCAGAGCGAGTAGCATGGAGATCAGGTAAATGACAAGGATGTTGCCTTGTGGTTTTATTCCGTAGATCAGCCATGACAGGAGGAAACAGATTGAGAGAACGACGAGTCCGATGCACCAGTAGGGAATGAGTTTTGCGAAGATGAACGAAGTCTTGCTCACCGGTGTTACGTTAATCTGTTCTATTGTTCCCGCCTCTTTTTCCCCCACGATGTTGAGTGCAGGGAGGAAGCCGCAGAGCATCATCATAAGGATGGACATAAGAGCAGGAATCATGAACACCTTGTAGTTGAGGTGTTTGTTGTATAGATACAGCGAACTGAATGATACCGTCTGTTGTGCAGCGAAAGGCGTCTTTACGAACTCCGCGAGGTTTTGAGCTACAATAGAGGATATATACGAGGAGCCGATAGAGCCTTTTGTGCCGTTGACGGCATTGGCAGCGATGAGCAGAGCAGGGATATTACCCCTATTCACGTTTTTCTCGTAGTATTGAGGTATTTCCACGATTACGTCAACATTTCCTTTTTCCACATCTTTAATGGCATCGTCATAACAGTAGCGAATACCTTTGAAGATGAAATATTTCGACTCGCCCAAGCGTTGTATGAGTCGTTCCGACATTGTGGAGTGGTCGTGGTCAACCACCACGGCGTTGATGTTGCGCACCTCCATATCCATAACCCATGGCATCACGCACATTATCATTATCGGGAAGAAGATGATAAGTTTTGGCAGGAACGAGTTGCGCCGTATTTGTATTATTTCTTTTTTTATCAGATGTTTCATGCCAAACGGTTGTTGAATTTCTTAAGAGCCACGATAAGCAGGAAAAGCGTTATGGTGGCGAGGATGATGATTTCCTTAGTCACCATCAGCACATCAACACCCATAATCATCAGTTTACGCATGGCGGAGATATACCACCGCGCGGGGATTATCAAGGAGATGTACTGCAAGATAGCCGGCATGCTCTCGACGGGGTAAATCAAGCCAGACAGCAGAATGGTGGGCATCAGCAGCATCATTGCGGAGGCGAGGATTGCCACGAGTTGTGTTTTTGCCACAACACTTATGAGCAGTCCGAGAGAGAGAGCCATAAGGATATAGAGCAGAGAGACGATGAAAATCCAGAATATGCTGCCAGCGAGCGGGACATCCAACACGTAACGGGAGAGCAGGAGGATGCAGGCGAGGATTATAATTGACAGGATGAAGTAAGGCACCGCTTTGGCGATGATTATCATGATAGGTTGCACGGGAGATACGAGTAGCACCTCCATAGTGCCTCGTTCTTTTTCACGCACGATACTCACCGCCGTCATCATAGCGCAGATAATCATCATGAGCAGTCCCATAATGCCAGGCACGAAATTATATGCACTTTTCATCTGTGGATTGTACAGCAGTTTCAAAGATGCAGGGGAGCTGCCTCCCGACATGGTGTTCTGTATCACCTGTTGCAAGTAAGAGTCTTGTTGGATAGCCATGTTCGGGTCAGCCGCATCGGAGATCACCTGAATTTGAGCCGTGTTGTCGTGGGTGTGGTTGGCGAA
>JAJPZD010000209.1 GCA_021204605.1 Prevotella sp. | reverse complement strand
CTATGTAAATAAATATGGTTTAGGAATATGCGTAAACTCTTTACATGAATTATCCTCATTGAATATTTCGCAAGAAGAGTACATGAAAATGAGGGAGAATGTACTCAAATATAGAAAAGAGATTGGTTCTGGTGGGCATTTAAGAACTGTTTTAAACCAAAATATTAGTCATTTCAACATGACATAGTATGTACCTTATAATTGCGACCACCTGCACATCATCATAACTAATACTTGCACATTAAACCGTATTATGAATGTTTTATGAAGAGATACTTTAAATTTATATGGCATAATCGAACTTATCTGAGTAAAAATGCTTTTACTCTGATGGGAACGATCTTTGTCATCATAAGCCTCCCCGGGATTTCTACTTTGTTTGAAACACTCTTTTCCAATTTATCTTTATTGTTGTGTAAAATCTTCGCTTGGATAGTGATGATTGTTATTATTTATATTGCAGTCTTTATTATTGTCTCATTGTATTGGTACAGCCAATCGGGAACAACAGCTTTCACATCAAACAATGGGCATAAAGTGTATGTAGAGTT
Source organism: Prevotella sp. (assembly GCA_021204605.1). Taxonomy (GTDB): domain Bacteria; phylum Bacteroidota; class Bacteroidia; order Bacteroidales; family Bacteroidaceae; genus Prevotella. The sequence continues at coordinate 2,012 of JAJPZD010000209.1, read as the reverse complement.
TGGGAATATTTTAAACTTGAACAATGGTAAAAAGCAGACTCGCAAGAATATTGTGATTCCTGTGAATCGTTGTTTTGACACAATAGTCGACAATGACCTTATATCAGATAGAACTGTTCATGGCCGCTTCATGCAAGCACTTTATGAAGAGGGGAAATTTACTGACAGTAGCCTTAATGAAGTAGTGCAAAAACGCCTTAAGGAGAAGTTCGCAGGCCTGGCGGAACACTTGAACAAGAAAGAGAAGCGTAAAGGTAACTTGTACAGATATCCCGTCGGTACCATAGTAGAATTGGAAGTACCCGATGACGAAAACATGTACTTCCTATTGGGACTTAGCTGGTTTGACAGTAAACTGAAAGCGAACACATCACTTGAAGAGTATGCCACCGCAGTTGTAAAGTTAATAGATTATTGTAATGATAGATCCCAAAATTTCCCTGTTTTTATGCCGTTATTTGGTACGACACTGTCCAGAACAGGATTGAGCAAGAAGGAAGTTTTACGATTCATAGTTGGAATGTTGGAAATGAACTCGAAAAATCTGTTTTGTGACGTACATATAGTCATCTGGCAAGAAGATAAAGATAATATTTCAATCATTAATTATTAAACAAACCGATTATGGCAAATAGGATCTACAATTATTCCGCATTTTATGTTGCCGAGCCTTTTTCGACAAGCAACTTGGGAGCGAACAGTGCTCGCGATTTCTGTTATTACAATATGCTTAAAGCATGGAAAGCGAGATTCCCTAACTTCCCTTTTCTTGATGCTCATGAAACGACCTACGATGTAAGGGACAGCAGTAGCTGGGAAGATACATTAAAGCCAAGGCTACATGAGAGGCTTAGAAACTCTAAAAACATCATATTGTTTTTGAGCTCGGCAACGAAAAACAGTAGGGCGTTAAGAGAGGAAATAGATTATGGTATCAATGTGTTAGAGTTGCCAATAATAGTAGTTTATCCTGAATATGATGATATAAGATATACCGGCGAATATCCCTGCTTCAATACTGAGCTACAACATTTGTGGAACAAATTACCTGTGTTCCGTGATAATTATAAGAGAGTTCCTACAGTCCATATATCTTTCACGAAAGAACTTCTCGTAAAGGCTTTGTCTGATTCATATTTAACGGTGCAGCATAAACAATTCTCTGGAGAATGGTATTATTAATCTGTGTCAGTGTAATTGTCAGTTTTAGCGTAAGCCCCTCCAAAAAAAGATGCCTGTCACCCATTATAATGCATAATGGTGCGTGTAGTTTGATACAAGCTGATAATGATTAATCATCTATTCACTTATCAATAATCTTATAGAGGCCTCACCTCTTGATTGCTTCTGTAGAAGGTGCCATATAAAATGGACGCTACTATTAATTACAGTTTTTTACAAATATAAATATAAAAAATAGAGGACAAAAGTATGAGTAAAAGAATTTATATCAGCGCTGATTATTCAGAAGATAACGGCGACCGCGATGTCGTAGAAGTATTAACTTCATGGGGAAATGACAATCAACATAAAGTTGATTTTGTGGACATGGCCCAAGTGGTCTCGGGTAGCATAGCGAAGGATAATCCTGATTGCCGCTTTTGTGATTTAAAAGAAGAATTTAATCGGCAGATTAATGCTTCTTCCACCGTCGTATTTATAGTTGGAGACAAGACTGCCTCTCGGGAGGCAGGGCGTAATTGTCCCCGAGCGATTAATGACAACTGGTGGGAGTGTAGATGTACTCCATATAAACAGAACGCTAATGGCGATAAACTTTGTAAAATTAGGAGCAGTTTTTCTATACAGCAAAATGGAGGCGTGAGTTACATTAATCGGTTTTCTTTTCTTCGCCATGAATTTGAGCAAGCAAAGAAACGAAATGTTCAGATTATAGTGTTTTATAATTCATTAAACAAACAACCGCACTGGCTCCCCTCGTATATGAAAGGATATGAAAATGTTGCGCAACCGGTTTGGACTTGGAGCGCGAATAAGAAGAGAGTTGGTAA
>JAJPZD010000137.1 GCA_021204605.1 Prevotella sp. | reverse complement strand
CTCCCTCCTTGCAGTCGATGTCCGTAAGGTCAATCATCGCCACGTCCATGCAGATATTGCCCACGTAAGGGGCTTTCTTGCCGTTCACCAAGCAGTAGCAACGGCCGCAACCAAGACGGCGGTTCAGTCCGTCGGCATATCCGATAGGTATCGCACCGATGATGCTGTCTCTTGTGAGTATTCCTTTTCGACTGTATCCGACAGTCTCTGTTTTCGGGACGTGTCTGATTTGCAGAATAGTTGTCTTCAACGTACTGACAGTGCTGAGCATAGTGTTGCTCCTGTTGTTAACGCCATAAAGTCCGATACCCAGACGACACATATCAAGTTGACGCTCTGGAAAATGACCTATACCGGCGGAGTTGTCAATATGGCGTAGTATCTTATGGCTAAAGGCCGACTGCAACCTGTCGCTGCCCTCTAAGAAACAGTCGAACTGGAGATTTGAAAAATTGTCGAAATCATCACTGTCAGAACCGACAAAATGTGAGAACACAGAGCGAGGAATAATCGCATTCTGACGTTTCAGCCTGTTAATCAGTTCGTCAATGTCTGTCTCTGGATTGAAGCCGAGGCGGTGCATGCCTGTATCCAACTTTATATGTACGGGATAGCCTGTGATGCCTTCCCTGCGAGCCGCCTTGACAAGTGCATCGAGAATACGGAAACTGTAAACCTCCGGTTCGAGCTTATAGTCGAACATCGTCTTGAAGGAGGTCATCTCCGGGTTCATTATCATTATGTTTCCAGTGATACCTGCCTCTCTAAGGGTAACGCCCTCATCAGCGACAGCCACAGCAAGGTAATCCACACGATGGTCTTGCAGTGTCTTTGCCACCTCCACAGCCCCTGCGCCATATGCATCCGCCTTTACCATGCATACTAATTTTGTCTCTGTTTTTAGAAATGAACGGTAGTAGTTCAGGTTATCTACTATGGCGTTGAGGTTGACTTCCAATATCGTCTCATGCACTTTCTGTTCCAACAGTTCGGTAATTCGGTCAAAACTGAACTTACGGGAGCCTTTGAGCAAAATTATTTCATCATGTAGCTTCTTGAACACATCACTGTTGATAAAATCCCCGCAAGTGCCGAAAAAATGCTTATCCGCAATTTCTATAACGCTCTCGCAATCACCAAGTTCATTGCCGATACCAATAAACTTGTTCACATTGCGTTTTTCAGCAAGTACTGAAACCTCTTTGTATAAAGCTCTTGCGTCAATACCACTCTGGTAGATATCGCTCAATATCAGCGTGCGCTTGCGCCCCTTATTGTCAGGTCGGCGGTTCATGAAGTCAAGTGCGATGTCTATGGAGTTGATGTCGGAATTGTATGAGTCGTTTATCAACGTACAACCGTATAAGCCTTCTTTCACCTCCAAGCGCATGGCGACTGGCTCTAATGCTTTCATCCTTTCAGCCAATGTCGTTGTTGACATACCGAGATGCAGTGCAACGGCCGTGCAGGTAATAGAGTTGGCTATTGAAGCCTCATCGATAAAGGGTAGGGTATATCTGCCCCCCGTTCCTTTATAGATATAATGGATAGTGGTGGCTGTGTCATCCTTCTCAACACAACTGACAAATAAAGATGCTTCTTTATATTTCAATGACCAGGCAATCCGTTCTCCACTATATTTGCTTTGCTCAAGGCACTTGTTTATTACCTCATCATCGTATGGATATACAACTGCTGTGGAGTCTCGTAATAAGAGCATTTTCTCACGGCATTTCTGCTCCAATGAACTGAAATTCTCCTGATGGGCATTGCCGATGTTGGTAAGAACACATAAAGTAGGTTGTATGATAGTGCGTAGCGCATCCATCTCGCCCGGCTGACTGATACCGGCCTCAAAAATACCAAGTTGCGTTCCACTGTTGAGAAGCCATACTGAAATAGGTACACCGATTTGAGAATTGTAACTTTTAGGGCTGCGTGTAACGACAGTTGAAGGAGACAGTATCTGATATAGCCACTCTTTTACTATTGTCTTCCCGTTGCTCCCCGTGATACCAATTACAGGGATGTCAAACTCGTCTCGATGTCGCTCTGCAAGCCGTTGTAGGGCTTTCAGTGTCGATGGTACTTTTAGAAAACAGGCATTTGGAAATATGGTGAGATGTTTGTCGGGTAATGTTTCCACAACAAAGTAACGCACGCCACGCCTATATAGGTCTGCTATGTAATTATGCCCGTCATTACGGTTGGAACGAAAGGCAAAGAAAAGGGTATTCTCTGGAAAACAAAGACTGCGAGAGTCTGTAAGCAACCAACCGATAGTTCCATTCCAGTTGCCCCTGCCATAACGCCGCGCGCCTATGAGAGTAGTTATTTTTTCTATTGTGTACATATTAGAAAACCTATAATGCAAAGTTCGGATATTTTTTTGACAAGGCTTCGACTTTTAACATTGTTTTTCGCATGAATGCCTTATATTCCTCCGATTCAGAATTGAATGGCTTATGTCCTAATGCCTCTTTGACGGGTTTCCATTCTGCTATGAAACGCTTGGCGTTGTCAGAAAGATAGACTTCCGAAAACTGTTCCCAGATGTATTCAACGGCCTGCTGTGAGGGATGGAGCATATCAGGTGCATAGAAACGGTAGTCGCGCAGCTCATCGTTTACTATTTCGTATGCAGGGAAATATTTTACTATGTCGTTGTAGCGTTTCTCCAATTTGTCAATGGCAAGCAGAAGAATGGCTTTCGACAATGCACTGCCATGAAAACCATATTTGGCATAGCGTATAGGGCTGACAGTAATAACTATCTTTACATCTTGTCGCCTTCCCATTAGAATTTCGATAGCCTCTGAAAGGTAATCCGCACAATCATCAACGGTAAGCTCTTTTTCCGTAAATAGCCGTTGAGGACGTTTCTCACAGTTGTCAACTATCTCGCCTGTCTCTTTGAGGATATAGACTCTGTTTGTACCGAGTGTGAACAACGCTATACGGGGTTTATCCTGCGTGCGTCTCACAGTATGCAGAATGCTCGCAGGGTTGTACATCACACCGAAGGGATTGACTGTTGCCCTGAACTTTTCTTCCTTGAAACGTTGACCTATGTTTGTGGCGAAACAGGAGCCCACAATAAGAATTTCCTCACATGGCTCTATTTTGAAACCAGGCTCGTCTATCTTTACCCTTGTTCTGAACTCCATTCTTATTATTTAAATGAAAACTTTAACTAATTAAGATAAGATATTAGCTTCTACTTACTTGCAGCCCTTTATTACTCAATGTCATATCTACAAAACGGGCATTGACATTCGGACGGTTGACGTTAAGGATCTGTTTTATCCGTGCAGAGGCTTCGGTATCTTTCGCTATGATATAGAGGAAGCCGCCACCACCTGCACCGGCAAGTTTGTAGCCAAGACAATAGTCATCTATGAGTGCCGTAAGTTTGCGAACATCATCTGGATTAGTTCCTCTGTCGATAGCCTGGTTCTGTTCCCATGTCTTTCTGACCAAACAACCCATTCTATTGAAATCAGCCCGTTGGATAGCCTCGTACATGTCTATTGAATGTTGCTTCATCTCACGCAAATGGCATATCTCAAAATTCTGATTCAGGAACATGCGGCGCACTATTTCCGCAAGTATGTTCTTCGCCGTGCGCGTTATTCCTGTGTAATAGAGCAGATGACAGGGCGCATATTCCGGTTGGGTGTATAAATCAGTAGGCAACCAGCGCACTGTAGGACTTTGTTCAAAGCCACGTGATGTCTGCAACAGTTTTACACCCTGCAAAATTCCTCCAAACTGGTCTTGCCAGCCACCACCGGAGGTGAGTAGTTGTTCGAGAACAAGTGTACGGTTCCCTATCTCCGTTTTATCCCAAGTAAGACCGCAGAAGTCGTTTAATGCACCTAACACCGTCGCGGCAAGCATACTGCTTGTACCAAGTCCGCTACCAGCGGGAATTGCTGACAACAGGGTGAGTTCTATGCCGCAGCCGAATGAACGCAGTTGACTTTCAAGTGTCAGGTATGTTTCCGAACAGTAGTCGGGCATAAAACCGGCAAGTACCAATGCCGCTTTGGGGATAGAGAACGGACTGCCCACATGGTTGAAATCGGCAAGTTGTTCGTATGTATTAACCTCTTCCACCGCACCGAGGTCGATGCTTCTTAATATGATATGATATTCCTTGCATGGTTTTATGTATGTCTGCAATGGTGGCTGACCGTTCAGCTCGATGGCGAAGTTAACCACACTGCCGCCTTCCATAAGACAATATGGAGGGGTGTCGGTCCAGCCGCCCGCTATGTCAATACGCACAGGACTGCGCCCCCAAACTATCTGGTCGCTGTAAACAGACATCCGTGGAGACTGCTTTTGCGCCACTGCCTGTTGGGTGAGACCATCACGAAGCAAAGAGAATGCCTTATCCTCTGCTTTTGTGTATTCCTTGCCACAAATCCTTGACAGTTCTGAGCGGAACATAGAGTCGTGTATGCGTGTGAGAAGTGGCATGCTGTCGTTTATCAGCGCTGGCTCGTCGATGCATAGATGCGCAAATTCATGTGCGGCATCCTCAAGATCCACTTGATAGAACACACTGTGCTCATGGTTTTTTGCTATCGCTTCCCAACTGTTTGCTCTGAACATTTCCCTTTGGTGGGTTAATCTAATCAGATTTGCCATATCAGATATGTTGTCAGCACTCAATTTCCGACATTCTATCCACAGCTTTTTCCCTTCCAAAAGGTTGGGCTCAGAAAGCATCCACCTTAACATCACGCCTATATCCTGTATGTTTTCTGATGTCGGGAATATGCACGCTGTCTGCAGGTCAGCATTTCCTTCAATATCACTGATACCAATATCACGGTCTTTTGCCCACTCTACAAACGGCTGTCCGAGGAATGTAGTGCTTTCATCGTTCAGATTGCCACGGAACATATCATTATATCCGTACGGACGGAGTGCATATTCCTTTTCTCCTATTGGTACAATGTCAACACATTGACCTGGTCGCAGGTTTATTGCCCAGTTGTTCTCTGGCACTCCCGTGATTATATTCTCGTGTGCCAATGACCATGACTTGCCCACATGGCTGTTCTCAATCCAAAGGTTCTGGTTGGCTTCTGTTATTGCTGTTTCCGTCCTTGCATTCTGCACGAACATGGCAGGGTGCGGTTTAAGCGAGTGGTGCATTATTTCCCTCTGGTCGTTTACGAGATTTTGGATGGCGAGTGTCGAGGAGATAATTTCATGACTTGTGCCGAAATGGTAGAACTCACCACCTGGCAAGGGCAATACGACAACCTTCAGACTATTAAGTGCCTCGTCGTATTTTGTCGGGTTGGTGCCGAGCGTACAACCAAAATCCGAATAGAGGTCATATTTTTTCAATTTTCCATTTTCCCGTGAACGCTCTGCCAACAGTGTTATAGCTTTGTCGCTGAATAGCCATATACCAATGTCAGTGAGATAGAAATGGTCTTTCAGCAGTGTGCCAAGTGTCTGCACTGACGGCTTCTGCATCATGCACTCCAAAATCGAAGGGGTATCGCTTTTAGATACGAACACCCCATGATCTTTTGCTATTTCAGGTCCGAGCCACAGTCCGTAGCATATCACGTCGGCAACGGGAATTTCCTGAAGTGGTTGCGTGGAGCGTATGTAAACGTCGCCACTGACAATCATCGTATGGATATTGTCAGGTGCATAGCCCATTATCTGTTCATAAAGAGGCACTTGCAAGGACAGCAGGTCTTGCGATAGTTTCTGCCCTCTTTCCCAACGGAATACCGGTATCGGTGTGAGCACCTTGCCTGATGGAGCGTATGCAGGGAGACGACGACTCTGACCACCCGCATGAAGAAGCACTCGCTTGTCGCTTGCAAGCCACTCGTTAAAATCCATGCTTGCTGCCGTCTGAGCATGGCATGTCTCCAAAAGCCAAGTGGAACCGCCACCTGAACCGAGCTTATGACCTATCGGATCGTGGTTGCAGAACCATTCCTCATGGCTATACCCCGTTACATCATGGAAACAGTTCACAAGGTTTGGGGGCAAGGAGAGTAACTTTTTTATTTTCTTCATTGCCTGTTTACATTTTCCTGCGCTTTTTCGTCTCAATGAAAATCACAAAAAGTATTGCGATGATAAGAACGGCGTATGCTATGTATGCGATTGTCTCTGTTGTCTGTATTGATTTGGGCTTGAATACAAGTTCGACCTTATGACTTCCCGGTGCTACATTGATAGCACGGAGAAGGTAGTCAACACGCCCTATCTCCACTTTCTCACCGTCAACGGTAGCTGTCCAACCGGGATAATAAACGTCAGAGAATACTATCACTCCTCCCTTTGTTGAGTTGGCATCGAATATGAGTTGGTCGGAATCATACGACGTGAGTTTCACTATTGATGTACTGTCCTGCTGTTGCGTATCTTTTAAGACATCCTTGAACTTGCTGTCGGCAACAGCTTCATGGCGGAGGCTTATTTTGCCTACGGCATCGATTTCATCATTTGCATTATCGGTGTATGTCAGTTTGTCAACATACCATGCGTTGCCGTATGTATATGGGTTCATCAATGGCACTGTCTTGCCACCCTGCAAAGGAATGATGAAGTATCTGGTGTTGAGCATATTGAGTATAGGGAAAATGCTGTCGCCATTCACCTTATCCATATCGCCGCCCACTTCGACAATAGTAGGCATTAGTTTCTGCATCTCCGGTATGATATAAGCATCTATCATCTCCTGATAGCGGCGCAGTTTTGCTGCATGATACCCTCCGATGCTGTTGTGATAATAAGCAGTCTCGTTCTCATTGAATGTGTTCGTGGATAGGTTGAGTACACGGTAACTGCGGAAGGCGGTAGTGTCGTTGAGGATAAACTCGTCGGTGCTCGTCGCCTCGATAGGCATGTCTCTTTCGCTTTTGTTCACGAACATCTCATCGTTGAGATAGCGTTTGTTCACTTGCCACATGTCGATAAGACAGAGGATTATTATTGCGCCAACCATATAACCTGCCCGGAGTTTCTTTGCCTTATAGAACAACAGGCAGAGAGTGCCTATCACAATAATGAAGAACGACCGCCAGCAGTCTGCCGTGAAAATCGCCTTGCGCATCTCCGTAAGGTTTGCCATGAGAGGGTTGAGGTATTCCGCAGGTATGTTTTTCATCGCCTGCAACTCTGATGAAGAAATGAAATCAGAGAAGAATATGTTTGGCAACAGTGCGAAAAGCAATGCTATACCGCCTGTGAGGATGAAACTGATATATACGAATTTAATTTTTTTTGTAAGAAGGTCCGGCTCATCGACGATCCTTTTCAACGCCAACATTGCAAGCAAAGGTATAGTAAACTCTGCTATAACGAGTATCGACGCTACAGTGCGGAATTTGGAATAGAGTGGAATATAGTCGAGGAAGAAATCTGTGAATGGCATGAAATTCTTACCCCACGACAACAATATAGAAAGTATTGTTGCGGCAAGCAGAGCCCACTTCATAGGACCTTTCACTATAAATATTCCCAAAATGAACAGCATCAGTACGAATGCGCCCACATATACAGGACCGCTTGTGCCTGGCTGCTCACCCCAATATTGCCATATCTGGCTATAAATCTGCCTGAAATTCGGGTCGGCATGCTCCATGGCTGTCTCATTGTTTACCAACGGAACAGATGCGCCGCCCTTGGTGTTCGGTACAAGCAGCGTCCATGTTTCCCCTATTCCATAACTCCACTGCGTAATATAATCACGCTCCAAACCACTGTTAGTCTGGTTGGCAGAGTTCTGTTTCACCAGTTCACTCTTACCCCTCATAGATTCCTGGCCATATTCCCACGTGTGGTAAAGGTTGCTTATATTCAGGCAGATACCTATAATTGCACCTGCCGCACACACCCCAACAGCCTTTAAGAACCGTGCAAGTTCTTTTTTCCTGATAGCGTCGATGAAGAATGCTATTACCATGAACAGGATGACAAACAGAAAATAGTAGGTCATCTGCACATGGTTGGCTGCTACTTCAAATGCAGTAAATATTGCCGTAACGATGAACCCCCAAATGAATTTGCCACGAAATGACAATACCACTCCAGCTATCATTGGCGGTAGGTATGCCAAAGCCATGACTTTCCAGATATGACCTGCCGCTATGATAATAAAGAAATATGACGAGAACGCCCATATTATAGCTCCGAGTGCGGCCAAGTGCTGACGGAAGTCAAAAGCTCTCAATAAGATATAAAATCCTAAGAGATAGACAAATATGTACCATACGTTTTCCGGCAAGAAGAGGTGATACACTTTCGTTGCCATGTTTACCCCACGGTCACTGTTGTAAGAAGGTGCAGTCTGGTAAGTCGGCATACCACTGAATATAGAGTTTATCCAGCGTGTTGTTTCTCCTGTTTTTTCTCGATGTTCGTTCATCTCCCGTTGCAGCCCTTTGGTCGCTGATGAGTCGTGACGGTATAGTATCTTTCCTTCTATGTCGGCTGGGAAGAAATATGCGAAAGAGATTACTACGAACAATAGTATTGCCAGCACGTCAGGTAGGCAGCGTTTCAGTGTTTTCATTTAAGTAAAGTTTATTCTTTTAAATATCTTTGTAAAGTTTATGCAAAAGAAAGAAATAAAAGATTGCTTTCATATTCTCGATTGCAGCTAAAATCTTTGCAAAGATAGTGCAAGTTGAGAGAAGTGCAAAATAAAAGCTCCTTTTATTTTACTTCCGAAACGCAGCCTATTTTATTAAAAGATAGTGCAAATATTTTGTACTTCACACAACTTGTATTACCTTTGTTATCAAAAAAAACGCAAAGGCATGAAAATAGGGATAATCGTTGCAATGGACAAGGAGCTTGTGCAGCTTAAGTCTTTGCTCGACAATATGACAACTGAGAGGCAGCACAACAATGATTTCATTTGTGGAAACATCGGTGAAAAGGAGATAATTCTTCAAAAATGTGGTATCGGTAAGGTAAATTCCACGATAGGGACTGTGGAGATGATCAACAGCTATAAGCCTGACTTAGTCATTTCTACAGGTGTTGCCGGTGGTGCTGACATTTCGATGAATGTTGCTGATGTGGTGGTAGGTACGGAGTATTGCTATCACGATGCTTACTGTGGGAAAGAATGTGTGGCTGGTCAGATCTTTGGTTTGCCGCCGGCGTTTTCCGCTTCAAAGAAACTGGTTGCTGCCGCACTGAAAGTTAAGGCAGGAATAAATATACATGCAGGATTGATAGTAAGCGGTGACTGGTTTGTTGATTCTCAAGACAAGATGCGTTCTATATTAAAACAGTTTCCCAAAGCCGTCGCTGTGGATATGGAGAGTTGTTCCATAGCTCAGACTTGTCATCTCTATGGTGTGCCGTTCATAAGTTTCAGGATAATCAGTGACATACCTCTCAAAGATAACAATGCTTCGCAATATTTTGATTTCTGGGCAAGGATTGCCGAAGGATCGTTCAATGTTACTAAGAATTTCATTAACATGATATAAACTATAAAGCAGAAGAATATGGAAGAAATGAAAAAGATACCCAGTTTCGTGATTAATCATAATAAGTTGCTGCGTGGCATCTATGTGTCACGAAAAGATAGAGTAGGGGGTGAGACGGTTACTACTTTTGACATACGAATGAAAGAGCCTAACCGACAACCGGCTGTTCATCCAGGGGCGTTGCACACCATCGAGCATTTGGCAGCCACTTATCTGCGCAATGATGAGGAGTGGAAAGACAAGGTGATATACTGGGGACCGATGGGTTGTCTTACAGGTAACTATCTATTACTTAAAGGAGACCTTGAACCAAAAGACATAAAAGGCCTGATGATTAATACTTTCCGTTTTATAACTGATTATGATGGTGTAGTGCCTGGCGCAGCCCCGAACGACTGTGGCAACTATCTTCTGCACGACCTGCCAATGGCACGCTGGGAAGCGAGGAAATTCCTCAAAGAGGTGCTCGAAGATATTAAGGATGAGAATATGATGTATCCGAATAATTAAATATTCCTTAATTAATATTTAATTCTTTTGTTTTAGGTTAAAAAGTATTAATAGAATTGACTGTGTTCTATATATTAATGTGAATGTTTTTACTTTTGCGCAGACAATTATGTCTATCTTGAGGAAAGGCGATATAAATGATTAGAATAGGTGTTGACGTTGGGTCAACAACAGCGAAAGCGGTGGCCTTAAATGGTAGCGGCGAAATCATCTTCTCTAAATATGCCCGTCATAATGCAAAAGCTGTGGAAACAGTAGTAGGCTTTTTAAACGAGTTGATAGGAGAAATAGGGGATGCTGATGTACTTGTTTCGGTTACCGGGTCTGTAGGAATGGGGGTCTCTGAACGCTGTTCCTTACCTTTCGTGCAGGAAGTGGTGGCTGCTGCGAGGGCTATCCAGGTTAATTATCCTCATGTAGTCTCTATGATAGACATAGGCGGCGAGGATGCCAAAGTGGTTTTTTTCAAGGATGGCAAAGCATCTGATTTGCGTATGAACGGCAACTGCGCAGGTGGTACTGGCGCCTTTATCGACCAGATGTCGATATTGCTGAATGCTGATATCAGTGAGTTGAACACTTTAGCATTGGCTTCCACCAGAATATATCCTATCGCCTCACGCTGTGGTGTGTTCTGCAAGACTGATATACAAAATCTTTTGGCAAATAATGTCTGCCGTGAGGATATTGCGGCTTCAATATTTCATGCCGTTGCCGTGCAGACGGTTGTTACGTTGGCGCATGGCTTTGATATAAAGCCGCCTTTGCTTTTCTGTGGTGGTCCGCTGACATTCATCCCCGCTCTCCGCAATGCTTTTATCGATTATCTGTCTCTTTCTGAAAAAGATGTCATAATGCCCGAAAATGGGGCATTGATACCCGCGATAGGTGCCGCACTGTCGTGCAATGCACAAGAGCACGGCCAAACACTTTCTGCTGTTATTTCAGAGATACAAGGAACTACTGTAGTGCCGATAAAGGTAATATCAGGTATCAGTCCGATATTTGCCGACAGCAGTGAGTATTCCGATTGGAAAAAGCGCATTTCGGATAATATTATCCATAAGTCATCGCTCAAGGAAGGTGTCAACGATGTGTTCTTGGGCATTGATTCCGGTTCCACGACAACGAAAATCACTGTTCTTGACAAAGACAAACAACTGTTGTTCTCATATTACGGCAACAATGGCGGCAATCCGATAAATGCCGTAGAGAAAGGTTTGGGCTTGTTGCAGGATGAATGTAAACGACTGAACGCCACGCTTAATATCTTAGGCAGTTGTTCCACTGGTTATGGTGAGGATCTTATCAAGGCGGCATTCCAACTACATTCAGGGATGATAGAGACGATAGCGCATTACTTGGCGGCGAGACATCTTGATTCGCAAGTGTCGTTTATCCTCGACATCGGCGGACAGGACATGAAGGCGATATTCATCGACAACGGTGTCATTGACCGCATAGAAATAAATGAGGCCTGTTCGTCGGGTTGCGGCTCTTTTATTGAGACTTTCGCAAAGACACTCGGATATACTCCACAGAAGTTCTCTGAGGCGGCATGCAGTTCGCTGTCTCCATGTAATTTGGGCACGCGTTGCACCGTGTTCATGAACTCGAAGGTGAAACAAGCCCTTCGTGAAGGTGCTACTATCAGCGACATCGCTGCCGGTCTTGCGGTATCGGTGGTGAAGAATTGCCTTTATAAGGTATTGAAACTCAAGGATGTTTCCTCTTTAGGACAGCATATAGTGGTGCAGGGCGGTACAATGCGTAACGATGCCGTAGTGCGTGCTTTGGAAACACTCACCGGCGCGGAAGTAAGGCGTTGCGACACGCCAGAACTGATGGGGGCTTTCGGTTGTGCTCTATACGCCATGCAGCATCAGGGTGAGGCACTGTCTCTCGACAATATAATCAATAAGGCTCATTATACTTCCCGAATACAAAACTGCAAGGGTTGCCATAACCAGTGTATGGTTACCCGATACAGGTTTGAGAATGGGGGTACTTATTTCTCTGGAAACAAGTGTGAGAAGGTGTTCACAAACGGAGGAAAGGACAAGCATAGGGGTGTCAATGCCTATCTTTTCAAGAACGACTTGTTGTTCAACAGAAATGATGAGCCACAGACACCTCTTGCCGTAATAGGTATTCCGAGAGTGCTGAATATGTTTGAGGAGTATCCATTCTGGCATACCCTGTTCACGCAATGCGGCATAAAGACAGTGTTGTCTTCTCCATCGGTGATTGACGGTTATGAGCATTGCGCACGTATGGTGATGTCGGATAACATCTGTTTCCCGGCAAAGTTGGTGCATGGTCATATTGAAAATCTTGTAGAGAAGAAGGTTGACCGTGTTTTCCTACCTTTCGTGATACACGAGAGAAACACCAACGACCAGAACAGTTACAACTGTCCTGTGGTGACAGGATATTCTGCTGTGGTGAAAAGCGTACAGAATGCCTCTGTTCCTATTGATTCTCCTGCAATCAGTTTCAAGAGCCGCAAGCTGCTCTTAAAGCAGTGTGTAGAATATCTTTCTACTTTCGGCATAAAGGAAAGTATGGTGAAGACTGCTTTCGAAAAGGCGGAGAAAGAACTGGAATATTATATTGGCACTATCGTTGAACACAACGAGAAGATATTGCAGAAAGCAAAGGAGGAGAAACGCCTGACGGTTTTGCTTGCCGGCCGGCCATACCATACCGACCCTCTGATACAGCATGATGTCTCGGAGATGATAGCCGACTTAGGCATTGACGTAATCACCGATGATATAGTAAGGCGACAGGATGGTAGGTCTTCTGATGAGGTGAATTTCGTAGCGCAATGGGCGTACCCTAATAGGATATTGAAGGCGGCAGGGTGGTGTGCCTCGCAGGGAAATGATGTGCAGTTCGTGCAGATGACTTCCTTCGGTTGCGGTCCTGACGCATTCCTTACTGATGAGGTGCGTGATTTATTGTTCCGTTATGGAAAGTCGCTTACCCTTCTGAAACTTGATGATATAAGTAATGTGGGCTCCATGAAACTCCGTGTGAGGTCGCTTGTGGAGAGCCTCAAAATTCAAAATGGGGATATTAAGAATATGGGAGAGGCTATGGCACCGAACACGACAGCCATTTATGAAAAGAAAGACCGCCACCGCAAGATTCTTGCACCGTTCTTCACCCCATTCCTGTCTCCTCTTATTCCATCGCTGTTCCATAATTTGGGATATGATGTGGAGAACTTGCCTTTGAGCAATACCGAATCAAGCGAATGGGGCTTGCGGTATGCCAACAATGAGGTTTGTTATCCTGCCACTCTGATTGTCGGTGACGTGGTGAAGGCATTTGCCAATGGGCAGTATGACCCGAAAGAGTGTGCAGTGGCGATAACACAGACGGGCGGTCAGTGCAGGGCGAGCAATTATGTGGCTCTTATCAAGAAAGCTCTTGCTGATGCCGGATATTCCGATGTTCCTGTTATCACAATCACCTTTGGAGAGTCGCTCGGTAACGTGCAGCCGGGTTTCAAGATCAACTGGATGAAAGTGCTTCCATTGGCTTTGCGTGCCATACTTTATACCGATTGTCTGTCAAAGTTCTATTATGCTGCCGCAGTAAGGGAGAAAGAACAGGGAATGGCAAAAAAACTGAAAGACGATTATTTGGATAAGGCGAATAAGTTGATTACAGAGTCACGGACAAATGAACTGTATGACTGCCTTGAACAAGCTGCCGAAGATTTTAACGGTATCTGTCAGGATAAGGACTGTCCGAAAGTGGGTGTAGTAGGGGAGATTTTCCTGAAATTCAATCCGTTCTCCCATAAGAATGTGATAGAGTGGCTTATAGGAAAGGGCGTTGAGGTGATGCCGCCGATAATAACCGACTTCTTCGTTCAGGCTTTCGTGAACAAGAAAGTGAACGTAAAGACATTTATCGAGAACCGTCACCTGTCGGATTTTATTTACACTTTCGGTTACAATCTCGTGAAACGCCAGATAGCTCAGGTGAACAATTTAGCTCGCAAGTTCAGGTTCTTCGTTCCTTTCGGGGATATTTTCGAGGAGGCTGCCGAGGCACACAAGATAATCACCCTTAACGCACAGTTTGGTGAAGGCTGGCTCTTGCCGGGTGAGATTATGTCATTCGCTGCCAATGGGGTACATAATGTGATTAGTTTGCAGCCATTCGGTTGTATCGCCAACCATATTATCTCAAAGGGTGTGGAGAAGCGCATAAAGCATTTCTATCCTGACATAAACCTGTTGTCGCTCGATTTCGACAGTGGTGTCAGCGATGTGAACGTCACCAACCGCATGATGCTGTTTTTGGAAAATCTTAGAAAGTAATATTATCGGGGATCCATACTAAAGGAATCTTTTTTATAAATGTCTATTCGTTTCTTTTGTTGTATCCTCCTTCATCAACCGATTGGTCGGCGGCATTTAAATATTGTTCTTCATGTGTTTTATAAAAACCTGACTGATGCCGTTTGTAATTCTCTGCCTGTTCAAGAATATCTTTGTAAACCTCATCATGGGTTATTGGGGGATAACCTGCACGTGCAAGTAAAACAATTACGTTCATCTTGAGTTCGGCTTTAAGGTCATTACGGTTTAGCCAATCATCTACATCAGATTGTTCTTCTACCATTTCTTTTATTTGCCTTGCGAGTTCGGAGAGTTTTTCATCAGGGAATTTGTCAATGAAATGATATTTAATGGCGACGGCTTTGAGGATGTCGAAGAATGCCTTTTCCTCTATGGTAAGACCTAATGCGTTTCCTGCCTTGCGCTCTTTTGCCACATCTTTAAACAGCTGTTTCATTTCATTGACTACATCATCTATGACATCGTTGGCAAGTGCGGCATCGTCAGAACGGTCATTGTATTTTTTCACGATATCATTCAGCCGTTTTGTGAAATCAACACCCATCTGTTTGTTTATCTTACGGAACGAATCAATGACTTTTCTCAACAACTGTTCCATCAGCTTTACCTTTGTATTCTTATATGGAATTTTCTCTATTCTTTCCATATATTCAGATGAGAGCAGGTCAATTTCCTTATCGTTGGCGACACCAATCTTGTTTATTTCCTCTACTTCATTTGATATAAGAGCATCTTTCAGCATTTCAGCGACATGTTTATTCATCTTCACCGCATCCGGTGCGTTTCCACGGGTCAGTTTGAATATTATCGAACGGACAGCTATGAAGAAATGAATGTCGTTATCATCATTATGTGAAATGTCTAATGAATTGCAGCAAATATCGTACGCCAATTTCATCTTCTTGCAGTGGTTCATAAAACGGGTTTCTGTTTCCTTTGTCTTTTGTATGAACTCCGCAGCGTTCTGCAAAATATTCAATTGATCGAGTGGTTTAGAGTTAAAATATGCGGCATACTCAAATTTGCGGAACAGTTTTCGGATAATGTCGAGTTCGTCTTTAACTACTTTGACAGATGTTTCAATCGTTTCAAGGTCAGGCCCTTCAACATCACTGTTGCCGGCATACACATGTAGGGCTTCGTTCATCTGTCGTTTTATACCCAAATAATCCACAACAAGCCCTTTCTCTTTGCCTGGATATACTCTGTTGACACGTGAGATTGTCTGAATCAAGGTATGCATGTGGAGAGGTTTGAAACAATACATTGTATCGAGACAAGGCACGTCAAATCCCGTTATCCACATATCCACCACAATGGCAATCTTGAAGTTGCTTTTCACTTCCTTGAACTGCTTGTCGAGTTTTTTACGGTAGTCGTCATTGCCAAGAAGATTATACAGTTCATCGCTGTCTTTATCCTTGTCACGTGTTATCACCATGGCAATTCGGGGCATAGGCATAATCTCTTTCCTCTCTTTCTCTGTGAGAGTCTCACCAGCAACACATTCCTTCTCCTCACGCCACTCAGGACGGATTTTGGTTATTGCCTGAAAGAGATTCCAGGCAATGGGGCGACAACTGCATACTATCATTGCCTTGCCCTCCACCGTTGAGCCTTCAGCTACTCGCTTTTCATAATGCTCCACTATATCCTGCGCGATTCTTTTTAGCAAGTCGGGGTCATTCAGAATGACATCAATCCGTGTCATCGTTTTCTTGCTCTCATCAATCTGATAGTCATTTGCCCCTTCTTTCTTGCACTCCTCATAATATTTCTCAATCTCCTGGACTTTTTCGGAATCGATCATCACCTTGGCGGCACGCCCCTCATAGACGATTTTGCTGGTTATACCATCTGCCACTGCCTCTGTCATAGTATAGCGGTCAACAATCTTGCCGAATATTCTGGTGGTATTGTCGAGAGGTGTACCTGTAAATCCAATGTATGTGGCGTTGGGAAATGAATCTCTAAGATATTTGGCAAAGCCATAGTGTTGTTTCACTCCCTTTTCAGAGATAGTGGTTTTTTGTGTGATGCCAGCCTGTGAGCGGTGGGCTTCATCTGATATACAGATAATGTTAGCTCGCTTGCTCAACAAACCTGTAGTTTCCACGAATTTCTGAATTGTTGTAAGAAATACTCCTCCTGCCGTGCGGTTGTCAAGTTGGTTTTTCAGGTCATCACGACTGTTTACCTGCACGATATGGGAGTCACCAATAAACTTCTTGGCATTGAGAAATGTCTTGGCAAGTTGGTCATCGAGGTCGGTGCGGTCGGTGATAAGCACTATCGTAGGACTGCTTAAATGCTTGCACCGCATTAATTGGCGGGCAAGGAAAAGCATGGTGAACGACTTGCCGCAACCAGTAGCACCGAAATATGTTCCACCTTTGCCATCCCCATCGTATTTTATGCGTGAATGTTCCAACACGTTCTTAAACAATTCTGTTGTGGCGAAATATTGCGGATAACGGCAAACAATCTTGTCCTCATGCTTTGGGGTGTCAGGGAAGAATATGAAGTTATGCACCACATCAAGCAGTCGGCTCTTGCGGAACAATCCGCTCATCATAGTGAACATGGAATCAAAAGCCTTGTTGAGTATGGTGTCTGTTGCCTCTGTTTTGTGCCAGCCATAAAAATTCTCGTACGATGAGAACAACGACCCGATTCGGTTGTTCACTCCATCACTGATAACCAGAAAGGCATTATAACGGAACAGTTTGGGAATATCACGGCGATAACGGTTTGTCAACTGTCTGTATGCGTTTTCTATTGTGGTATTCTCCTTTATAGCATTCTTGAATTCAAATACAACCAACGGAATGCCGTTCACAAAGACAATGCCGTCGGGTATTCGGCGGTTTTCCCCATCAATTTCAAACTGATTGACGAACTTAAAGTTGTTCTTGTCTATATCCTCATAGTCAATGAAATTCACAAATAGATTAGGCAGCTTTGTGATTGTCCGCTTTATTGAGCAACCCTCTTGAATCAGTCGCATCGCTTCAACGTTTTCCGCATATATTCCTCCGCCCTCAGTTGCTTCAAGACGTTGAATCACTCTTGTTATTTCATCATCTGTAATATCTACTTTCTTGTATCTGCTATTCAGAAAGGCACGCAGGTCATTATAGAGAATTACATCACGATGGTCTCGCTCGATGTTGTCCCCATATACGTAATCGTAGCCCTCTTTCTTGAAAAGCTCGATAAACGCCTGCTCTAATTGTGCCTCATTGAATGTTGCCATACTGTTTCTATTGTCCTATCTTTGTAAGTATTAAAGAACGAATTTCGGTTCGTATTATATTTTTGTTAATTTCGTAAGTAGTAATGAAAGAATAGTTGTTAAAACTTTTTCTTCTTTCTTGATTAAATCAATGTATTTATAAAGATATGTTACGGTATTATAGTAATCCTCACATTTTGATAGTGGGGGGATCATAATATCAAAATCTTCAAGATTATTAATCGTTACTTGCGCTTGGGCTGAACCAGTTCGCAGTGAATATGTGTCTTGTGTCTGCAAATATTGATATAGATATTCTCGGTATCGTTCATCTTTAAGGAGTATTGCTATGGCTAAATTTGTCAGAAAAAACTTTTTAGGAGATCGGACAACACGGCCTGAACCAGAATCTCCTCGAGCAATTACAATGATATGTTGTTTTGAGAACATTTCTTCTTCACATGAACCTACAACTCCATATCCGCTAAAAACGGGAATATTGCCTTTGTTTTTTAGATTCGGCATTTTACCATAGGAACAATTAGCAATATCTTTTATTTTTCCCATTCTCCACCCATTTGGAAGGTTTTCTTCATCGATATCATCGACGAACATTTTTTTGTAGATTGTTTGTGCAGTTGATTCGAGTGTGGCGATAAGACGATTGTTGTTTGCTATACGTTGCTCCAAGGCTTTATATTCTTCTGCTATCTTACGCTGTTCTTCAATAGGGGGGACAGATAACAGGACATTGCACATTTCATCCCATTCAAAAACCTCACGTGCTGAACCATGTGATTTGAAACGTGCATAACGGTCAAATTCTGGTCGCCTAAACCACATCATAAGATATTCTGGCAAAAGTTCTTCATTGTCAATAATATCAAATACAATATAAGCTTGCGAGATAATACAATCTTCGTTTCCTTTATAAAGTGAAACAGTAATTTTTTCGCCATTGCGTGATGTTACAGGAACGTATGCAAATTGGTATGGTTTGACAATCTTATAAGTTGACATATCAGTTCCGATAGTGTTTGCAATAGAAGGGATAAACTCTTTGGATATACTCAATCCAAGTAGCTTGTTTACCGTCAAATCACTATTGCGGACATCCACTTGTCGGATATAATCGCCAAGACGCTTATAATTTGATTTCATAACCATAGTTTTTGAAAACATCAAGTACATCTTTGCGGCTTTCATCTTCCGCACGAAGAATGTTGGTTAGTTCAGTTTGCAACTCTTTCATACGTGTGTCAAAATCAACCGACTCATCACGGTTGACAAACTCGATATATTTTGAAGGCACGAGAGAGAAACCTTTATCCGCAACACCATCAGGTTCATCTATGTTGACAGACTTGCAAAATTCGGGAATATCCTTGTATGTGTCGTTATGCCCTTCACGCTGCCAGTTGTGATAGGTTGAAGCGACTTTCTGAATGTCATCATCGGTAAAACGGACATATTTCTTCTCAAAAGGCTCGCCCATTTGACGCATGTCTATGAAAAGTATTTCTTTCTCACGGTCCCGGTAATGTATCTCCTCACCATTGCGGTTTACAATGCGGGCCTTTTTGTTCGCATTGAGAATCCAAAGTGTTACGGATATGTCTGTGGAATAAAAAAGGTTTCGGGGAAGAATTACAATCGCCTCTACAAGACCGCGCTCAATAATCTTGCGTCGTATTTCACCCTCAACGCCATCGGCACTCAATGCACCATTGGCAAGGATAAATCCTGCAACACCGTTGCACGACAGCTTACTGATGATGTTAAGAATCCAGGCATAGTTGGCATTCGAGACAGGCGGTGTCTCATAGCCATCCCAACGAGGGTCATCAGCAAGCTGGTTTTGTCCTCTCCAGCTTTTCTGGTTGAATGGCGGATTCGCCATGATAAAATCAGCTTTCAGGTCTTTGTGGAGGTCATCTGTAAATGTATTTGCGGCATAGTCTCCAAGGTTGGCGGCAATGCCTCGTATCGCAAGATTCATCTTTGCAAGTTTGAATGTCGTTGTGGTGTATTCCTGACCGTAAACAGATACCTTGCGACGGTTGCCATGATGACTCTCAACAAACTTCATTGACTGTACGAACATGCCGCCAGAACCGCAGCATGGGTCATAGATTATGCCATCGTATGGCTCTATCATCTCTGCAATGAGGTTGACGATGGTTTTCGGCGTATAAAACTCGCCCTTTCCTTTTCCCTCTTTAATGGCAAACTTAGAAAGAAAATACTCATATACACGACCTATTATGTCATCGCCATCAGCCGAGACAAGAATGTTGTCAAGTCCATCAATTTTGTCTATGAGTGAGCCAAGAACCTCTGGCTTAATGTCTATCGAACTGTAATAGTTGTTTGGCAATGCCCCATGCAATGGCTTGTTCTCCTTTTCGATGTCAGCAAGAGCCTTGTCCACTATTGTTGCTATGTTAGGCTGTTTGGCGTTTTCTTTCAGATACTGCCATCTGGCGTTTTCTGGAAGATAAAACACGTTTTTCGCGGCATAGAACTCCACTTTGTTGACAAAAGCCTCCAATCCATCGGCAATAATCTCCCTACGGCGTTTCTCGAAATGGAACCCCGCATATTTCAGGAATATCAAAGACAGTACAACGTGCTTGTACTCGCTTGGCTCAATTGAACCACGCAAATCATCACACGTTTTCCATAATACCTCCTCCATCGGGAGATTGCTCTTCTTATTTGTCGCTTTCTTAGCCATTTTCAAATTAATATTCCAACCTTTGTAATTTACATCCCAATGATTTTATTTACCATGCAAAGATAATAAAAATATCTAACAACAGGATAAACATGTAAAGAATTTAAGAAATTCGTTTTTCATAAATTGCTGCATTGAGTTGAAAAGCATAACTATATTTACATTTTGAATTATAATCTAATACTAAAGTTGTCATGCCGATAATCATGCAAATATCAGTTTTATTGCAAAATAATTTCGATTGTTGAAAATTATTTGTACTTTTGTTAAGTTCTATGTTCCTGACATTCACCAAGATTTTATCAGTGTTTTTTTAATTTTCAATTTGAATATAGTATGCGAAAGTATTTGTTGCTGTTATTGTTATGTTTGGTAAGCATGTATTCTTATTCACAGGAATTGAGATACGGTGTAACGGGAGGTTTGTTGATTTCCCAGCCAAAGGGTTACAATAGCCGTATCGGTTTTGATGTCGGTATAAAAGGTGAATATACATTCACAGAGAAGAACAACGACTGGGCGATGAATGTCGCCTTGTTGTTGACATCGAAAGGTTGGAAGGATAATTTGGTTTACATATCAGAGAATGGGGATAGCGGGCACAACTGGGTCTGCAAGTATTATTCACTTGAACTGCCGGTTATGGCAAAATACATCTATCATCTTAGCGACAATATGGGAGTGTTCATAGAAGCGGGGCCATACATCGCTTACGGTCTTTGGGGAAACAGCAAGATTGAGAATCTGCCGGAGAGTTTCCCCGAGTATGACATTGACAACATCTACAAAAGCGGTAAATACAAGCGTCTCGATTATGGTTTCAAGACATGTGTCGGTGTGATTGTTTCGCATTGGCAACTTGGCATCGGTTGGAGCAAGAGCCTGCATAATCCTACCGACCAATGGAAGGCCATTAATCCCAAAGACAACACCTATTCAGTACAGCTAACGTATATGTTCTGAAATCTTCTAAATAATCATAAAAACGGCACTGCAAATATCTGTAGTGCCGTTTTTGGTTATGCAACGAAGAAACCAATCAGTAATATTATCAATTTATAATTAATGGTTTCTCTCAATATAGGCAATCACGTCTCCTCTTCTTACTCTTGTGCCCTGTTTTGCCTTGATTTCAACGAGTTTTCCACCGAGTGCGGCAGGAACGGTAAGGAGCTCACCCCAAGGCGTGTGCATATAGCAGAAATTGTCCCCCTCGGCATATTGCTTGCCGATATACGGTTCAACGGTAGGAGTTGCGACACTACCGCCGCCGATTTCCCAGAACACCTGACCGCTGTAAGGAGCTGTTATCGGGTCTGCCTTTGCGTGTTTGAAGGCTGTGAGCTCCTCGACGGAGACCTTGCTGCCAAGAGCAGCATCCTTTGCTTTCTGCAGTTCAGCAAGGAAATTTTTCTTTGCCTGACCGCTCTTGTAGTTGCGGTACTGTTCCGGGTGCATGGCGAGTTCGAATAGCTCCTCATTGTCCTTGCCATAATCCCAGCCGTTGTCGTCCATTTCCTTGCGGAAGTCATCGAGGGTATTAGGGTAGAGAGTATGCGGGTCAACATCTACAAATTCCCTGCCTTGCTTTTTCGCAAGTTCTATGATTTCGGGAGCCAATTCACCTGGCAACTTACCTGATTTGCCGAGAATCATGCCCCAGACAGAATCGTCCATCATCACATAGCGTCCCTTTCCCTGTTCGAGTGTGAGGAGGTTGAACAGGGCGATGTTCTTGACATATTGCGAGAACGGTGTTACCAATGGCGGGAAGCCAACTTTCGGCCATACATATTCCACCTCGTTGAACAGAGCCACGAGCATATCGTCGGTGGTCAGTTCTGGTTCTCCTTTCTTCTTCCTCAGATTGTTGATCACACCTTGAATGCCTCCAAGGTCTGCCATCATGGATCCCATCATACCGCCAGGCAGTCCGCAGCCGAGCAACAGCGAACTTGTATGCTTGTTGGCAGGGTTGATGAAATAGCCGAGCCAATCGTCGATAAACTCCTGTGTTAGCGTTCTGGCACGCATATATGCGTTCATGTTTATTTCAGGCACTTCAAAACCAGCATCTGCAAGCATTTCACGCACGGAAATAACGTCAGGATGCACTTTACCCCATGACAAAGGCTCTATTGCCGTATCAATGATGTCAGCACCGTTGCGGCAAACCTCAAGCATGGAAGCCATAGAAAGACCAGGACCGGAATGACCGTGATATTCAATGATAATGTCAGGATGCTTGTCTTTTATCGCCTTTGTCAACCTGCCCAAGAAAGCCGGTCTGCCGATGCCCGCCATATCCTTCAAGCATATCTCCGGTGCGCCGGCCTCGATAAACAAGTCGGCCTTCTTAGCGTAGTACTCTACTGTATGCACGTGTGAATTGGTGATACAAAGCGTCGCCTGTGGTGTCATGCCGGCTGCTGCCGCCCACTTGATTGACGGGATGATGTTCCTCTCATCGTTCAGTCCGCAGAATATACGCGGGATGTCAACACCTTGTGCATGCTTTACCTTGTACATCAACTGGCGTACATCATCGGGCACAGGGTACATACGCAATGCGTTAAGGCCACGGTCGAGCATGTGTGTCTTGATGCCCACCTCGTTGAATGGCTTGCAGAAAGCACGCACAGCATCATTGGGATTCTCGCCCGCCATCAGGTTGACCTGCTCAAAAGCACCACCGTTGGTCTCCACACGTGCGAAACAGCCCATGTCTATTATAACTGGGGCAATCTTCTCTAACTGGTCTTTAAGTGGCTGGAATTTGCCGGAACTCTGCCACATGTCCCTATAAAGGAGACTAAACTGGATTTTTTTCTTGTTCATATCTGTCATTTTCTTTGATTATACATATTTGTTCTACCAATACATGGCAGTAAAAGTGCGTAAAAATACGCTTTTAAAGCATACCACAATGCGTTTTTAATATAGATTAACTTTTTTGCAAAGGCATATTCCATTATTCATAATCGTCTATTACAGCGTTGATGAAATCCATCATAGGCTTGCCCACCTTAAACACTTCAACCATCTCGTCAAGCCAGGCATCACCTTCAAAGAAATTTTCGGGTACCTGTGTCCAGCAACAATAGTCCTTCATCCGCAAGTATTGTATGAACTCATAGTCACGGGGAAAACCTGAAGGGGCTGTTTTAAGCGTCTCCAACCCGAAACCGTTGGATGAGCCCCATTGTCCTTTACCAGGATAGCCGAACAGGTTGATGAAACTGTCATCCTCCACAATCTCCCTCCATGTATCTATGTTACGCATTATCTCGTTGCGACAGGACGTGAGAATGTTGGTAGGCAACCAATAATTGCCACAACAGAGAAGACAGTGACCAGGCTCGATATGAATATAATAACCGCCATGCAGCGCCTTCTTGCCATGGGCGGCGATGTATGCGCCCAAATGATTCTTGTATGGCGACTTGTCGGGAGAGAATCGTGTATCACGGTAAAATCGGTAAGTTGCGTCTTTTACAGTGATATGCTTGATGGAAGGGTCGAACTCGGCAATGCGCACAATGGCTTTACTGATTCCATCCTCGAAATCCTTCCTCACAGACAGATATTCCGACTTATTATCATTGAACCACTGGCGGTTGTTGTTGGCACTAATACCTCTTAAAAAATCCGTTATTCTCTTTACCTGCATGCTCTTGGTCGTTAATTTGATTATAGCCTTTACCTTATATGAAATTTATTTTCCCAATTTGGAATCCTCTAATATCTTGGGACAGAAACTATCAAACGGACATTTGCCGCAATGGGGTGAGCGACTGGTGCAGATATACCGTCCATGAAGGAGCAACCAATGGTGGGCATCGGCAGCCAAATCAGGCGGAATGTTTGCTTTCAGTTGCATTTCAACCTTCAGAGGCGTGTCTGCCTTGCGAGAGACTAAACCAAGACGATGACTGACTCGAAACACATGCGTGTCAACGGCAATTGCCGAGCGGCCGTATGCCACGGCTTGTATCACATTGGCTGTCTTACGCCCAACACCAGGCAGCCTCACGAGTTCCTCCATAGTGGCGGGCACCTCCCCGTTGAATTCAGATACAATCATGCGCGACATCTCCACAAGATGACGCGCCTTTGAATTGGGGTAGGAGACACTACTCACAAAATGGAATATCTCATCAGGCTCTGCGGCAGCCATGCTCTTCGCATCTGGATATGCCTTGAACAAGTCAGGGGTGATGGCGTTTATGCGCTTGTCGGTGCACTGTGCACTGAGCACCACGGCAACCAACAGTTGGAAAACACTGCCGAACTCAAGCTCCGTAGTTACACTGGGCATCTCTTTCTGGAAATAGGCGAGCAGATAGTCGTATCTATCCTTCTTTCTCATCCTTCACCTTGTCGTCTGTCTTGTCCTCGTCAGTAGCCTCAAAATCGGTTATGCCATTCTTTACAAGGATGTCGTACCACTGAAACAGTTTTTTTAGGTCGCTGTCGTGAATACGGTCCTGATCAAAATCAGGGAGTACTTTTGCGAAATACTCTCGGAGTTCTGAGGAAGGGCATTTTTTGTAATTTATTGTAACAGTTTTTTCCTCTGCCACCTTATACAAATCAGCAAGTACCTTTGTAAGCGGCACATCGTCGTTTATGGTGTACATGCTGATGTCGTTAAGACTTGACACACGGTCGGAAGCGAAAACAGGCATACGTTTGTGTGTCTCATCAACAGCCTCCACAATCAATGAGCTCTTGCCCTTTGACAGCAGTTTGTAAAGGCCTGGCTTTCCTGATATTGCAACAATTGTCTCTTTCATATTACCTTATAACATTTAGATTATATTGAACATATTAATATATAGTTTTCAAAATCCTGTCAAGTTGGGCATTGACGTCTGCCGTACCGTCGTTGACAATCTCGTAATCACTGAGTGCCCGCATTTCTTGCTGTGGCATCTGGTTGTTTATCCACTCACGGGCTTTCGCCTCCGAAATGTGGTCACGGTTGATTATCCTGCTGATTCTGACATCCAACGGGGCAGTAACGCAAATTGACTTGTCAACCAACTTGTTGAAGCCGCTTGAAAACAGCAGTGCACATTCCATCCATGTCATATTCGAAGCGACAAAGTCCTCTGCCACAACAGGATGCACTATTTGGTTGATCTTTTTTGCATTGTCGGCACTTTTCAATAAAAAGCTGCTTATAACAGCCTTGTTGAGCTTGCCGCCAATGTATGCGTTATTGCCAACCACCGCCGTGAGTTGTTCCCTTATCTTGCAGGATTCCATCATAAGCCTCTTGGCGGCCTTGTCGCAATCGTAAACAATTATGCCACGGTCTGCAAGCAACTTGCATAGATAACTCTTGCCACTCCCTATACCGCCTGTCACAGCCACCTTAGTCATTGCAACTACTGTTCCTCAATGAGATAGTCCACCTGCCTTATACCTATCTTTGCATTGCGCACCTCATGTGGGGCATTGCGAAGATAAACATTGCATTTCTCTGTATGATTATCCTCTATCTCTTTATAGTCAACCACCACCTTGAATTTCTCCGGACGGATAGAGCGGAATTGATTTACACCGACAGCAAATGTTACGGTCACCTTCGATGGAAATGTGCGTAATATCTTGCCCTCCGGCATATTGATCGCCTGTATAGGAACGTCCATGGACTCTTCAGTAAGGATGTCGGGGTAGATGGAAATGTTCACATTGTCAGGCATATACTTCACACCCTTGATCTTCTCAAGAGAAACCTGCATTACCATTGTGTCGGTAATGTTGGTTACGTGTATCTGTTCGGTGTTCACATACTTAAAACTGTCAAGCATCTCACGATTGGCATAGACATCTATCGTATCAGGTTTTATAGTTACCTTAGAAAGGTAATAACTCTGTTTGGAGAGTATCTTGCCGTTTATTCTCACGGGTAAACGCTTTTTCAACCCGTAGTTATAATAATACTCAAACTTGTCAGGTTTGCAACTGACGATGCTCGATGAATTGTAAAGTTGCTGATATATCAGTTTTTGTAATTCCGATGATGAGACCGAACCATAGTCACTGCTTTTCCCATATTTGTTGAAATCTATCTTTATCGGGTGGATTTTCTTTCCATAGAGATAAGTGAGTATGGTATATCCCTTGTCCTTCACGACGACACGTATGGAAGTGGATGAGTCGCTTGTCAGCACAACATTGGTAGGTGTCTCGACAAGAATCAACGGAACCTCAATCTCTTTCTCGTATGTCTCATTCAGGGACATGAGAAGCCAGAATGTTCCGCTTATGACGAGGAAAAACAAAAAAATCAGAAATTCCCTATTTAATGTGCTGAATAGGAAATTCCTGAAAGAACTTAATATGTCAAACAACTTGCGACTGACCATTATTTTGATTGACCGGCGGCGGCGGCACTCGAAGAAGCGTCTGCAAAGACGTAACCCCTATCCACGCGTATTATCACACCTTTCGCTATTTCAACAGATACAATGTTGGTGGCAAGGTCTATCTTCTTCACCTCGCCATAGATACCGCCTCCGGTAACAATCTTGGTTCCTTCCTGAAGACTGTTCTGGAAATTGCGCATCTCCTTCTGCTTCTTCTGTTGAGGACGTATCATGAAAAACCACATAATGGCAAATATTGCCACCATAAGTATTAAAAACATTCCACTGCCGCCATTTGCATCATCGGCAGCCAAAAACATAAATGTATTCATTTTTCTACTTGTTGTTTATTGTTCTGTTTTATTGTTTTGTTCCTTGTTGTTGTCTCCCATAGGTTTCAGCAATGTCCCCTTCTCTATGAGGTGCCGGGCGATAGTATCGAGCATGCCGTTGATATAACCCGCACTCTTCGGCGTGCTGTATGTCTTTGCCAAATTGACATACTCGTTGATAGTTACACTTATCGGGATATTCGGGAAAGTGAGCATCTCCGCAATGGCGATCTGCATTATCACAACATCCATATAGGCAAGGCGGGAAAAATCCCAGTTGTACGACGTGTCACCCATATAACGCTGGTATTGGTCGGCATTGAGAATTGTCGCCCTGAACAACTTGCGTGCGAAGGTCTTGTCATCTTCGTCTTTGTATTCCGGCAACAGCTCCTGGTTGGCTTTGCTTGTCGGCTCAAAACGCTTTATCGTCTTCAAGACAAAGGTATCTACAATCTCCTTGTCATCGTTCCAATACAAACTCTGTTCCTCAAGCAGCGCATCCAAGTCATCGTTCTCCATAATAAGATCCTTATACAACTTACGCCACAGTTCACGGTCAGCCTCGTAAGATGATGTGCTCTCTGACATATAGCTAATATATGTGTTGCTCTGTATTATCAGCGAATACATTTTCCTTACAAACTCTATATCGTCTGCCCAAGTGTGTTTCTGGTTGGACACAAACTCACATAGTTGCTTGTTGTATTCCAATTGTATGGCGAATCTGTTGTTGACGAATTTACTTGATGGTAACGGAGTGTTCTCACGCTCAGCCTTTGCGTTTTCCACCTCATAATACTTTCGTGCCTCCTGTGAGATGGCGACTATCAGAGCCAACAGATGGTGATAGAGGTGATATGCTTTTGAAAGACTGAACAACAGCTCTTTTTCGGCAACATCTATATTACGGTTTCCGTTTTGATAGTACGCATAAGTTAACTGAACTACTTTAATCCTTATTAATTCCCTGTTAATCATTTTATGAGTTAGTTTCTCATTTACGTTGCAAAGATAAATAAAAAAAATATCATATACAATAAAACAGTGTAAATTTTATAGTGCTTGCAGCAACTCGCAAAAGCAAGCTGATATTCAATAGAACATCGTTTTCTGCAGTCTTAATTTGATATTTACACTTGTTATAATATGTGAAAGGCAATATAATTAGCAAACTTTCGTTAAATTTGCAGACTTGATAATATAAAATAAACAAATATGAATATCGCAATTGTAGGCACGGGGTATGTGGGACTTGTAAGCGGCACTTGTTTTGCGGAAATGGGGTCGCACGTAACATGTGTGGATATAGACGAGAACAAGATAAAGAAACTGTTGAATGGTGTGATGCCGATTTATGAGCCAGGACTTGAGGAGCTGGTAAAGCGTAATGTAGGCTATGGCAGGTTGAACTTCACCACGTCGCTCACTGACGTGTTGGATGATGTTGACGTGGTGTTCTCCGCCGTCGGCACACCTCCCGATGAGGACGGCTCTGCAGACCTGCAATATGTTCTTGCCGTAGCCCGTGAGTTTGGTCAGAACATAAAGAAATACACAATATTGGTAACTAAGTCCACTGTGCCTGTCGGCACGGCGCAGAAAGTGAAGGCTGCCATCAGGGAGGAGCTCGACAAGCGTGGGGTTGATGTCCCTTTTGATGTCGCCTCAAACCCGGAGTTTCTTAAAGAAGGTGCTGCCATAAAGGACTTTATGAGCCCTGACCGTGTGGTTGTCGGAACGGAAAGCAAAAGGGCAGAAGAAATACTGACACGTCTCTACCAGCCTTTCCTGATCCAGAATTTCCGCGTATTGTTCATGGATATTCCTTCAGCCGAGATGACTAAATATGCGGCTAATGCCATGCTTGCCACACGTATATCGTTTATGAACGAGATAGCCAACCTTTGTGAGAGGGTAGGGGCTAACGTTGACAACGTGAGGAAAGGTATCGGCTCTGATGACCGCATCGGCAGGAAATTCCTGTATGCTGGTTGTGGTTACGGTGGCAGTTGTTTTCCGAAAGACGTGAAGGCTCTTGTCCACACTGGCTTGGAGCATGATTATCACATGCAGGTGATAGAGGCGGTAGAGCGAGTAAACGAGAAACAGAAATCCATCGTTTATGAAAAGTTATTATCACTTTGCGGAGATATGAAAGACAAGACGGTAGCCATTATCGGACTGTCGTTCAAGCCTGAAACTGATGATATGCGCCAGGCTCCCGCCCTCGTGGTAATCGAAAAATTGCTTAAAGCCGGTGCTACAATACGTGTCTTTGACCCAGTGGCAATGGACGAGTGCAGGCGCAGAATAGGTGATGCTGTGACTTATTGCGAGAATATGTATGATGCAGCCGACTGTTCGGATGCCTTGGCGTTGATGACCGAATGGAGGCAGTTTCGCATGCCTTCGTGGAACGTTATCAAGAAAGTGATGAAAGGCAACGTGATTGTTGACGGCAGAAACATCTACAACCGAAAGGAATTGGAGGAATACGGATTTGTATATTCAAGAATCGGAGAGAAATGAAAAATCATCGAGCTTTCAGGTTAAAAGTTAAATATTAAAAGTTAAAAGTTTCGAGTAAGCGAACTCAATCACACTTAGAAAAATCCAAACAAAAATATACTCGGCTTCAGCCGCATCGAACTCTTAACTCTTCTCTCTTAACTCTTCACTCAAAAAGCTTCGCTTTCAGATATTTCCCTGTTTCTGACTCCTTACATGAAATAATATTTTCGGGTGTTCCTGTGAAAATCAGGTTTCCGCCTTTGTCGCCACCGCCCGGGCCTAAGTCGATGATATTGTCGGCACATTTTATTATGTCCAAATTGTGCTCAATGACGATTATGGAATGTCCATTCTGGATTAGTGAGTCGAATGCTTTAAGCAGTTTTTGTATGTCGTGGAAATGCAATCCGGTAGTCGGCTCGTCAAAGATGAATAGAGTAGGGGTACTTTTGCCCTGACTCAGATAATAGGCGAGTTTCACGCGTTGGTTCTCACCGCCTGAAAGGGTAGAGGAGTTCTGTCCTAATTTAATATAACCAAGTCCTACATCATCAAGCGGTTGCAGTTTGCTGGCTATGGCTTTCTGGTTGTTCATGCTGAAAAAGTCAATAGCCTCAGAGACGGTCATTTCGAGGATGTCATAGATGTTCTTATCGCAGAATTTCACATCCAAGATGTCGCGCTTGAAACGCTTGCCATGACAACTGTCGCATACAAGTTCCAAATCAGCCATAAACTGCATCGCCACGTTTATTACGCCCGTTCCCTTGCAGGTGTCGCACCGTCCACCATCGGCATTGAATGAGAAATACTGTGCCGTAAATCCCATTTGCTGTGCCAACTGCTGGTTGGCATACAACTGTCGAATGTCGTCAAATGCTTTCAGATAAGTAACAGGATTTGAGCGTGAACTCTTGCCAATGGGGTTCTGATCAACCATCTCCACATGGGTTATCATATTCAGATCACCCTCAATAGATGAATGTTCACCTGGTATATCCGCCACTTCATCAAGTCTGCGTTTCAATGCAGGGTATAAGATTCCTTTCACCAATGATGATTTGCCAGAGCCGCTTACTCCTGTCACCACATTTAATATATTAAGGGGAAATGTAACGTCAATACCATGGAGGTTGTTCATCCTCGCTCCTTTCACCGTGATATAGTTGTTCCATGAACGGCGACTTTTCGGTACGGCGATATTATCGATTTTGGTCAAAAACTTGATAGTATGACTACGCTTGAACTTTTTTTCGTCTTTTTTTGTCACATCCGACGGAACGCCCTCAAACACTATCTCACCGCCGTTTGTCCCGGCATCAGGACCTAAGTCAATGAGGTAGTCGGCAGACCTTATTATGTCCTCATCGTGCTCCACAACAATCACCGTGTTGCCAAGCGACTGCAACTCTTTCAACACATGAATCAGTTTGTATGTGTCCTTACTGTGCAGACCGATACTCGGCTCATCCAAAATATACAGAGAGCCAACAAGACTGCTTCCAAGAGCGGTAGTAAGGTTAATTCTCTGACTTTCACCACCACTGAGTGTATTTGAAGGGCGGTTCAGAGTGAGGTAGCCCAAACCCACTTCAACGAGGAAATTCAAACGGTTGTTTATCTCTGTCAACAGTCGTTTGCTTATCTTTGCCTCGTGCTCATCCAAATGCAGGCTGTCAAACCAATTCTTCAGGTTTATCACAGGCATTTCAACGAGGTTACTGATACTCCGTCCGTTGATTTTCACATAGTCGGTTTCTTTCTTCAACCTACCTCCATGACAGTCGGGGCATGCAGTACGGCCACGGTAACGGCTCATCAGCACACGATACTGTATCTTGTATTGGTTTTCCTTAACCATTTGAAAGAATGAATCAATGCAAACTCGCTGGTTTTCAGGCAAATAATTCTGCGATGGCAGTCCGTGCCATAACCATCTTTTCTGCTCTGTCGTCAGGTTATAGTAGGGCTCGAAAATCGGGAAATCATCCTTTGCTGCGGCATAGCAAAATTCATCTTTCCACTGCGACATCTTATCACCATGCCAGCACTGTACACAACCCTCATACACGCTTTGGGAAGGATTAGAGACAACCAATTTCTCGTCAATGCCGATTATCGTGCCGAAGCCTTCGCATGTAGGGCATGCACCGAGTGGGGAGTTGAAAGAGAACATATTGTCGTTGGGCTCCTCAAACTTCATCCCATCTGCCTCAAACTTGTCGGAAAAATCGTATGTTATATTTGATGGGGAAAAAACCACACGACAAGAACCGTCACCCTCGAAAAATGCCGTCTCCAACGAGTCGTTTATACGCGAAATTGTAGCCTGACTGTCATCTACGGAAAGGCGGTCGATTAATATATAAACATCATCAGGATTGATTTTTTCCTTGTTTTTCAATACATCCTCAATTTGTTTGAACACATCATTATGATAAATACGGGAGAAGCCCTGCTGCAAATATATCTGAAGTTGTCGTTCTACCGTATAGCCCTTATTTATGTGTAGGCGTGACAAAATCACGAACTTTGTGCCTTTGGAATATGATAATATACATTTAAGTACATCTTCTGCTGTGTGACGTTTCACCTCAACGCCACTTATAGGAGAATATGTATGTCCGATTCTTGCAAACAACATTCTAAGATAATCATATATCTCAGTACTTGTACCTACAGTGGAGCGGGAATTTCTCGTATTTACTTTTTGTTCCACTGCAATGGCAGGGGGAAGTCCGTTGATTACATCGAAATCTGGCTTGTTCATCCGTCCCAAGAATTGTCGGGCGTATGCTGAAAGACTTTCCACATAACGCCTTTGTCCTTCCGCATATAATGTATCAAATGCCAATGATGATTTACCAGATCCCGAAACTCCAGTTATGACCACGAATTTATTGTGAGGAATATTCAGAGAGATATTCTTCAAATTGTTCACCCTCACATTTTTCAACTCAATAAACTCGTCCATAACCTTACCTTACTACATTAATCTTCTATTTATCATAATACTGATTAGTTTACCTAAGCGAATCTATCTTTGGTGCAAAATTAATAATTATGTTTTAAATCACGTTTTAATGGAACAATTAGTTTTTTACTCATCTGCATTTTCTCTTTCTATTTCCAATAGTTCAATTTCATAAATTAGAGTTGCGTATGGTGGAATATTATTCACATCACCACTTTCGCCGTATGCGAGATTATACGGAATATAAAGTTCGTATATAGCACCCTTATTCATCAATTGAAGCCCTTCTGACCATCCTTTTATAGTTTGGTCTATATTGACTTCAATCCCTTCAGGGGAATACCTATCACTATCATCAAAAACTTTTCCATCTATTGTGCGTCCCACATATTTAACCGTAACTTTATCATTGGCTTTTGCCTTATCTCCTTTACCTTTCTTTATTACCCGATATTGCAAACCGGAAGAAGTAACCTTTATTCCTTTCTTCTCAGCGTTTTCTTTGAGGAACAATTCTTCGGTTTTACGAGTTTTTTCTACTCGTGTGTTTTGTATCCCATTTACATAAGTTTCATAAAATAATTCTGCCGTTGAATCATTCAACAAACTGTCTTTATGTTCAAGATGACTTAAGAAACCTTCAATAAATAATCTTCTATTGAATATATCCGTGTCATTTAATTCCATTTCAACATTAGGTATCATTTGTTCATTAACCACATGAGCCATCCTGTGTCCTGCAATATATGCTTCCTCTTTTTTATCCCCTACTCTATTTATGGCTTCTTTAAAACCTCTTATGAAATCTTCTAAATAGGAAATGTCAACATCAAGCTGAAATTTAATATAATCTACGATTCCATTGGCCGCATTTGCCCGACCGGCTGCATAACTCAACGAATCTGTAAAATCAGCAAGGATTATTTTTGTTTCAATGGAATCTGTCTCATAATCTAAGGAATCTTTATTGTCAGCAATACATAAAACAGATGTAAATATCAACAGAATCAATAGAATTCTACGCATATTAAGAAACATTCAATCTCAATTATGTTTTAATATTGCAATAAGTGGAACAACGCTTCCTTCTGTTTCCGCATCAAACGACATGGCATTATCTGAATACTTTATCTCGGAGGACGAAGCAATAGAACTACCTAAGACTCTTTTAATTCTATCTTGTATGCTGCCATTTCCAGACATAATTTTCTTCGTTATATTTGAAATATTCAATTCTTTCTTTGAATAGAGCACACACAAATAATCAGTTCCTTCATTAGCATCCATTTCTATATACCATTTTTCATCAGGAATGGCAATATGCGTATTCTTGTATGTCAACACAGGACTAATGTTTTCTTTTGGTGGAAATATCAAATCTGTATTTCCTTTGGTATCGTATCCTATGATATATACATAAGCAGGCTCTTTATTCGTGAGATATAGTCTGAAACGTGTTCCTGACATATATGTCCCTTGTATATTGTAACTGAAATCATTTCCATTCTTATCACGAATGGCCGCCATTGTCGCTCCAGTTGATAATTGCAATTCAATTTCTCCACCTAATATGTTTTTCTTTACTACAGGTGAAGGGGATAATGCTAAATTTCCTGTATATGCTTGGTCAACGGTTCTACAAAAGTCACTATATTTTACCCATGTAAATCCTCCGTTCCCCCAATTCTGACCCCAACTGTTCATAATCAAAAATGCCCCGCCATATTGATCATCATCATATCCAACCACACACATGGCATGGTATCCGCAATTCCCTTTCATATCCCCATCCCATAAATCCTTGCAGCTGTTGAAAGATGGATAAACCTTCATGGCTATCACAACAGGTTGATTATTACATAGAGCCTTCTTCACAACCTGAATCTTAGCACTCTCTGTCATAAAAGAATTTACAAAAAGCGTTTTGTAATCATCAATTTTATATGGAGCTGCTGTTGCCATTACATCATCGGGAATTCTGCTTGCGCAATATACATCAAACAAAGTTTTCTTTGCAGCCCCAATATTTTTTAAACTCTTGAATGCGGCACTGACAAACGTGCCTTTACTACAATTGTAATCGTAAGGGTCTTTTATCTGGGCATAAATAAACAAAGGCGAGAAAGCCTCTTTTGTAATTTCATCCTTATCAGTCCAATTACGGCTTATAGATTCCAAGATAGTACGGAATGCGTATGCGGTTGCCCAACTTGTACAAGTGCCATACTGACCTTGTGATTGTGGTGTTGGACAATATTTCTTTAATGAGTAACTTGATGGCAAGTTGTCATAATCTCTTGTCATTAATTGTGCTTGTGCAGGTAAACTTTCCGGATGTGGCTCTGGGAGACATCCCATACCATATTCAAAATCCTGCGCCATACAAGACAGGATATTGACTGCTAAAATAATAATAAAAATATTTCTTTTCATACAAACTTATTTTTCTAAATCTATTAGTCGTTGTTTAGCTTCATCCAATGGACATCTTTTATATAATTCTTTTGCTTTGTCTATGTTTTTACTCACACCTATGCCATTCTCATAACATAGTCCTAATTTGAATAGGGCTTGAGGATTATTTTGTTCGCTTGCCTCCTCCAATAATGAGATTGCAAATGGAATATCCTTTAATATTCCCCTTGCCTCCATTAGTGATATGGCAAATTCATATTGTGAATTAGCATAGCCCAATTCAGATGATTTCTTGAACCAGAGTGAAGATTCAAACAAATCCTTTTCTAC
Organism: Prevotella sp.; assembly: GCA_021204605.1. Lineage (GTDB taxonomy): Bacteria > Bacteroidota > Bacteroidia > Bacteroidales > Bacteroidaceae > Prevotella. The sequence goes on along the minus strand of JAJPZD010000137.1, from coordinate 3,615 downwards.
ACCATTCTTGCCTTCAAGATAATACATCCCTAACGTATATTGGGCTTCGGGGTTATCATTATACGCTTCATCAAACAAATTCTGCAACGACTCTTCATTTTCATCATTGTCATTGCCACACTTTATTGATTTTTGAGAAATTGTCAAACCATTTACAGTCTTGACTGCAATTTCTATGTCATTTACCCCCTTTTTCAATATTACAGTCCGAGATTGTATCATGTCATAACCGTCATTATTCACAGCACTCAACCCCTTTATTGTATTCCCATTTAATGTTATTGTTACTTCAACAATTTGGGATTTTGCCTTTATCGCCCATTTTAGGTTTAGGGTGGACGCTTCAACATCTTCTTTATAATTCATCCATGTAATGGTAGCATCATCCTCTGCTAACAAAGACAATGGAAAAACAGCAATGATTGATAATAGTATTAAAAATTTTTTCATAAAGAATATTTTATCTAACACGTAATCCAATATTTCATATTACCAGCACATGTACGGATAGAATAGCTACCATGGTCAATAGCCATGTCCAAATAATCAAGAATCAACTGTTGCCTCTGTTTTTTACTAAGTTTTAAATCAACATCTTTTTTATAAAGCATTATTGCCATTCTATAATAGGATTCACCGTCACTTGGCTTTCTTTTTATTATAGATCCATATATTCTATAGGCTTCTATAAACTTCTTACTATTATAAGCTAATGCGGCATTTGATTTATCAACTTCAATAGAATACAGAGGGTTGATATTTGTATGTGCCTTACTGTATATATTTACCCAATTTGTCACTTTCATCAATTGCAATCCAACTATTAAAGTATCATCTAAATTCAATAGGGTTTTCCCATTACACATATAAGTCTTATGAACAACTATCCCGGCAAATTCTGGAGATGATTCTCCCTTCTTGAATTCAGGCACTGACAATTCAAGGCTCTTATCCCTATCTACTTTATAGTCAAATGTAAATTTGTTACTCGTCTGACTGCTAAATAAACTTGCAAATAATGTCACATGTGTAGTTGTAGCAATATTCACTTTGTAATCATTTGCTTCCGCAATGCCAAGCTCGGCAAACTCATTTGGGGCTGGCGTTTCAGTGACAAGAGCAAAATATTGATTCCCATCTTCTTTGATAAGATTCAACCTTGCCTTAGATGCGCTTTCTCCATTTTGAGATATAGCCTTTAAATTACTAAATATGTCTTCAACCATATCACACGCTTTATTTAATTCAGGTGTAATAGCAAATGAAGATTGACATACAAAAATTAGAAGAAACAAATAATATTTTTTCATAAGAACATATTTTAATAACGATATCGTTTATCAGCTTGTTGTGGGGTAATCTTCCATGTAAAACCTAATGTGATATTTTTAAGTTTTTGACCTGGATTGTAGTCTTTCCAGAGATTAAAATGATTTATATCCGCAAATATACCGATGTCTTGCAACATACCTCGACTTGCCACCTTCACAGCAAAATGACTGATTAGCCCATTATTCAACTGACTATTGTCGTCACTCATAGGAGATTTATACGACAAACCGATACTATATCGGCATCCAGCCTCGATAATGATTCTCGTAGGTTTATCCATACTACCTAACGATACCAATGCCGTAGCACCGACCAATATACGTTGTGCACGATGTCTCTGCATATCATCATGATCTGTGCCAATTTTAAACTGGTCTAATTTATAATCTGCTGATGCGTATATTCCACAATTGAAAAATTCCGGATTATATGTTTGATAACCAATTTTATATCCAGCTTGAATATTATTGAAAAACTCACTTGCAGTTATACCCATAGGATTCATCGTTCTCGCTTTCAATCCGTCAACATTCATTGTATATAAACCATATATAAATGAATTTTCAAAGAACGCATCATTCAAGAGATAATAATTGGCTAATCCTGTAATTATACTTGATGCTGCAAATGTATATGGACTTCCTGATGCCAATTCAATATTAGAAATCAAATGATGGTTTTTGAATTTTATTTTTGACTGTGAAAAAGCACTATTGCTTTGAAAAAAACACACGATGATTAAAGCTATTATACATTTTTTGATTTTCCTTAAAGTTTATGTAAATAAATATTCTTCTCTTTTTCTGGCATCTTCCTGAAATCAGAAATCAACCAGCCATTATTCGATTTTGCACGATTAAAAAAATCAACTGTGAATATATAACCAGGAACATCATAGAAATGAAACCTTGTATATTCACGACTGACAAATTTCAGTGTTTCTGACTCTATAAGTCCGAAAAAATAACTTAGCGCATCTAATTGGATGTTATAACCGCGAAATTTAGAGAACTCTTTGACGTTGTATTTAAAACATGATTCCAACTCATTGAATTCAGCTTCATTCTGTTCGGGACTTATTACCATACGGGATATGGAATCCACAAATCCTATCTGCCCCATTCCACCGACATCTCGAATAGTCCAACCATACAGTCCCTTTGGGGTTTTCTCTGGCTGTAATATTAGAGACAACATGACAGACTTCTTTTTATAAGTAAAACATACAATTTCCTCGGCAAACCATTTATTGCTTCTGTAATCTAATTTTATGTTATGACTTTTCACTGTGTCATAGAAATTCGAAATACTATCGAGGAATGTATCTTTACCAACATTTTTCACCATATCACTGTTGAACAAATACATGAAATTATATTCACCTAAATTGGGGTCATCTTTGTTCAAGTCAGGATAATATTCTTTCTCATTGAACCTTTGCATAAATTCATCACATGATTTCACACATTGCTCAAATAACATGTCATATTGGTCTTTTACATTTGAAAAAACTGTCTGGGCATTGACTGTAGAAGTAACAACCAAAAATAATGATATTATAATTATTTTTCCCATATAGTCAAAATAACTTTTTACAGATTTCTTTAACAATGCATTTTTACAAATAACATCTATCTGTAATGAATTAATAATTTGAGGTAACACGAATATCACCTAATTTGATAACCCAATATACACTCTTACCACTATAATCGTTAATCACTTCTCGTTTAATATATACTGTAACTTGTTTAGGGTCTTTATCGTTTAAGACAAGGCGATTATCTCTATATGCACGGAATGATTGAACAAACAGTGCTGTTGCAGTATATAATCCATCTCCCACCTCATGTATTTCCTTATTTATTCTAACAGCATAGCAAGTATCAACTTTAACTTTGTGATATGGAAGTGCCATAAGACCATTTAAATAATTTACCATAGGTTGCGGGGGATTTTTCTTACCCCTTGATGTTGTTTGCATTGTAACTTCATCATGCAACCGTTTGTTTCCGGCATTGTCTATATAGGGATATTTTTCACCTTCACCTATGAATAATTTTAAAGCTATTGCAATATACTCCGATGCAGTCTCTCTTTCTTCTTTCTTTTTATTGCTTTTTGCGGCTATTTCTGGAAGATAAGAGACAAAATCATTCACTTTTTCTATGATTCTTTGTTCTATTTCCTTTTTATCAGAATCTGTGAGCGTTTGGGCATGTGTTGTTACAAGGAAACAATTCAATAAAAACAAAATAATTAAAATTCTGACTTTCATAATTT
>JAJPZD010000154.1 GCA_021204605.1 Prevotella sp. | reverse complement strand
GCCTCCGCATAATGCGCCACATGATTTGTGATGTTCAGGATAAGAGCGAACACCATCTGCACCACACTTTCAGAACTGTAAGCAGGAATGTTAGTAACAACAATTCCACGTGTCGCAGCAGCCTTAATGTCAACCACATTATAACCAGTTGCAAGAACACCGATATATTTCAATTTCGGTAACTTACATATTACATCTTCCGACAAAAACACCTTGTTGGTCAGAATAATTTCCGCATCCACAGCCCGTGAGAGCACCTCACTATCAGCAGTGCGGTCATAAACGGCGAGTTCACCCAAGCCACCGAGCGCATCCCACGACAAATCGCCAGGATTTACGCAATATCCATCTAAAATGACAATCTTCATTTCTTTTATCTTTACTATATTTATATAAGGAGACATGCATTAAGAAACAAGGCTCCACTCCCATTGATATTTATTCCTCGAAACGTTTACCCCAGCAACGCAACATCTGCTGGTATAGCTTTTCCTCATTTGGCGAGTGCTGCGCCTTCCAGATACGTTTGTTTTTCAGTTTGTCAGGCAAATATTGCTGCTCAACGAAATTGCCAGGATAGTCATGTGCATATTTATAGCCGTCATGATAGCCCAAGTCTGCCATCAGTTTTGTAGGCGCATTTCGGAGATGCAACGGCACGGGTTGGTTGCCAGTCTGTTTTACCAAATCCAGCGCCGAACTGATACCGTTGTATGCAGAATTGCTTTTCTTGCTTGTAGCCAAATACACCGTAGCCTCTGCGAGCGGTATCCGTCCTTCGGGCCAGCCAATCTTGTTAACTGCATCGAAAGCGGCATTTGCCAACAGCAGTGCATTAGGATTTGCCAATCCGATATCCTCAGCAGCACTAATCAGCAAACGGCGCGCAATGAACGTTGGTTCTTCACCACCCTCAATCATCCGGGCGAGCCAATATAAAGCAGCATCAGGGTCTGAGCCCCTAATACTTTTTATGAAAGCTGATATGATGTCATAATGCATTTCACCGTCCTTGTCGTATGCAAGCGGATTTTGTTGTATGCATTTAGTTACGAGTTCATCTGTAATTTCAATATCATCACCACTAACCGAATCTACAGTCAGTTCGAGAACATTGAGAAGTTTGCGGGCATCTCCCCCACTATACCTTAGAATTGCACCAGTCTCGACGAAATTGATATTCTTCTTTTTCAGTTCCTCATCTTGCGTTACCGCACGGTGTAACAGTTCCAATAAGTCATCTTTTTCCAATGGATTCAGCACATACAACTGACAACGAGACAGTAAGGGACGAATTACCTCAAAAGACGGATTTTCTGTCGTCGCACCGATAAGCGTAACAATCCCCTTCTCCACCGCACCAAGCAGCGAGTCTTGCTGGCTCTTGCTGAATCTATGAATTTCGTCAATAAACAATATCGGACTGCGCTGGTTGAAGAAGCCACCGCTCTTGGCTTTCGCTATCACGTCGCGGACCTCCTTGACACCGCTTGTTACGGCACTCAAAGTATAGAAGGGAACTTTCAACTGTTTGGCTACAATCAGAGCCAAGGTAGTCTTGCCAACACCAGGTGGTCCCCATAGGATGAAAGAAGACACGCGCCCCACTTCAATCATATTACGAAGAACGGCGTTATTACCCACAAGATGTTTTTGTCCTATATAATCATCAAGGGTGTCAGGCCTCAATCTTTCAGCTAAAGGTCTTATCATAAACAATGCAAAAATATGAAATATATATCGCATTAACAAAAAAATATCTATAAAAACTTGCTTTTAAAATATATTGTAGTACATTTGCAACATTCAAAAACCGGATATAAGAATTGTGAGAATTTCTGTCCTACAAACGAATGTCAAATGGGCGCAACCTAAAGCAAACCAAGAAACGGCAAACCAACTGATTTCAAAGGCAGCACATTCAGATTTATATGTCCTGCCGGAGATGTGGACAACAGGTTTCGCCGTCAAGCCACAAGACATAGAGAGCGAAGATGGAATATACGATTCTTTGCAGTGGATGATAAGAGCAGCGCAGGCAGGACATTGTGCCATCTGTGGGAGCGTTCTCGCCAAGACAGGAAAAGGAGAATACAGAAACAGGTTGTATTTTGTAAAGTCAGACGGCACATACCTACATTACGACAAGCATCACCTGTTCACATACGGTGGAGAAGACAAGTTCTATACTGCCGGTTCAGAGAGGGCTGTCGTGGAATACATGGGTGTAAGGTTTTTGCTGCAAGTATGTTACGACTTGCGATTTCCTTTGTGGCAGCGCAACGACGAAGACTATGATGCCATTATCTTCACTGCCAACTGGCCCGCAAGCAGGCAAAACGTATGGCAGGTTCTGCTGCGTGCAAGAGCTATCGAGAACCAATGCTACGTTATTGGCGCAAACCGTGTGGGCAAGGATCCAGTATGCACATATATAGGGCGAAGCACCATAATAGATGCCAAGGGAAAGACGCTTGTCCAGGCGAGAGGCGATATGGAACAGAGCATAACGACAGACATCGACTTAGAGGAGCTGTTACATTTCCGCTCCAAATTCCCGGTTTTGAAAGACAGGGACAAATTTAAACTGTATTAATCATAATAATAAATTACGACATGAAAGATAAGGACAAGAAGTCGCTTACACTGAAAACACTGAATAAGAGTAACGTTTGGGATCTCAACGAGAACGATATCATCAGGTTGCTTGAGGCCGGAGGGAAAGATGCAGATACAAAGGATAATTTACATCATTATCTCGAAATCATTAAAAGTGCTTTCGACATAGAGGATATCAAGTCAGACCGTCCCGAAGTGTTAAAGAAATACGAGGCACGTGGTTTCAAAGTTGGTTCTATGCGCATTGAGGAGGGAGCCAAGCAGAAGGTTGGTGTGAAGAAGCGCCCTATCCTACGAGTTACTGATCTTACATACGAGAACATCCACCATATCACAGCCGCGAAACTCATGGAGGTGCTGGACCGCAATTTTGGTGGCGGTTGGGACTCTCTGTCTCAAAGCATTCAGGACATCATTGAGAGTGGTTTCGACATAAGCACCACGACATTGCCAAAAGACCGCATACACAAGCATGGAGGAATGTATGACAACAAGATTGCCGATGGTTACGATGTGCTTGAGATTGAGATGGGCTCTTGGGTAGAGGCAATCTTCGCAAAAGTGAAACCAGAGAACGAGAAGCCTCACGTGAAGTTCAGCACTGATAGGCCTTCGCATAATTCCGAAGATAACGTTGACGAAGAAAGGGAGTTGAGCGAGTCGTATGAGAACACAAGCGAAGACGAAGACGACACATTCGACGAGGAGAAGTTGCTTGAAGAAAGCTACCGTACCACGATAGAGCAGAATCCCGAAGACCTTGACATCAGTGCGGAGGACGTTGCCGATGAAGAGGAGGAATACTGATAACTATCTTGCTATTTTTTAGCCACGTCGGTGTTTATACTCTCTATGCTGCCCGTAACGGGGTTCAGCACGAGGTTGGTAAACATCTTTTTGCTGAACAGTTCATCGCTCAACGCCTCTGTCCTGCCGAATTGCGCTGCATAAAGTTCGTATGCCGTCCATTCTTTCTCACCGTCATACACTGTAACTTTAATCTTTCCCGGTACATTGACATAAAGCCCCACGTTGTCTTTCAGTTTCTTTGCGTTCAGTAACGACTCCTGGATTTGCGCGCTTATCTGCTTGTCCTCAACGCTGATGAAATAAGGGTTGCCGGCAAGGTCGTCGTCTTCGGTTATTCCAAGCCATTTAGAAAAGCGGAACAAGAGTTGCCTATCCGTTGATTTTGTCGGAACAAACTCAATCACGGCATCTAACGTGTCTTTCACGGTGATGCCATTGAACAGTTGTAGCAGGCCCGTCTCCTGCCTGTCAAGGTTCTGGAGCATCATGCGCATCTGCTGGCCATCGTTGGGCATGAAATCCGCCTGTCCCTTGTTGAGCATGTTTCGGCTCTCACGGATGTCATAAATCTCCAAAGCACAGAGTTCAGCCATTTTAGCCGAACTGCCTGCGGAAAGGATGTCCTCCGTCATGAAATCACGAGGGTTGAGAGCTTTGGGTTTCGGAGCCGGTTTGAACGTTTCAGGCAAAGAAACAACTTTGGGCTCAGCGTTTATGGCAAGCAGCGTGCCACTGTCATCAAGCCTCAACGACTGGATATTATGCTTCGAATCTGTAGGAGCGACATAAAATTTAGACGTGTCGCGCTCACCTATTGAGTTTATCTTGAAATCAATTATACGGTAAGACACCGAAGGTTTCAGACTGACATCAGTTATTCTAAGATATTTTTCAGCATAGATGGCATACTCGCCAGGGGTATAAGAGGTCTTTTCCATTCGCACGGTGAAACGCAGTTCGGTGCGGGGCAGATAATACCCGGTACCCTCCACATCACTTGTCTTTTGTGCTGAAATTGTGGTGTAGCCAGTAATAAACAAGACGAGGCAGACAAGCAGTCTGTCAATATATCTTCCGTACATATTGTTTTTCTTTGACATGTTAGTGCTTAGTATGTGATTAAGAGTTAATTATCTTGATATGAGCAATAGAGTAGCTATCCTTCAAGCCTGTGGAACGCCTGCGGCAGGAAACGTATTATATCGCTTGCCATAAGGCTCTCCATACCGAGTTTCCTTGCAGCAAGGTCTCCTGCCAATCCGTGCATATACATACCGAGCATACAGGCATCAACCTGCGAGTAGCCTCTTGCGAGGAAAGCTGTTATCATGCCTGTCAACACGTCTCCACTTCCTGCGGTGGCCATGCCCGCGTTGCCTGTCGGGTTGAATATTATCTCTCCATTAGGCAGGCATAATGCCGAATAATGACCTTTAAGGATGATATAAACCTGGAAACGCTCCGCCATCTCACGGGCGGTGGCCAAACGCTCATAACTGTCGGTGAAATTATTCCCTGCAAGACGGTCGAACTCACCGGGGTGCGGTGTCATAATTATACCTTTTGGCATCTGCTGTACCCAGGCGCGATGACTTGCCAAAATGTTGATGCCGTCGGCGTCCACCACAGTGGGAACAGTGGAGCGTCTCAGCTGTGATATGAACGCTATCGAAGTTGTCTCCTGCTTGGCGAGTCCCGGTCCGATACCGAGTGCGTCATACCCGGTGGTGTCTATCGCCTCCGAAAAATAATAATCATCCTTGTCGATATGCATCACGGCTTCCGGAACGGAAATCTGCAATATGTCGTTGTTCTTTCTTGGAGTGCAAACGGCAACCTTACCCACTCCACACCTTAGGCACGCTTTGGTGGCAAGAATGGCCGCCCCCGCCATTCCGTAGCTACCCGCAATGATCAGAGCATTTCCCATATCGCCCTTGTGAGCGTAGTCATCGCGGCGTCGCAACAGCTTTCTCACGTTTTCCTCTTCGAGAATGTTATATTTAGTCGCCGTTTTTTCCATTCCCACCTTGCTCAAACCGATGTCGAGTATTCTCAACTCTCCGATGATACTCTGGTTCTCGGCAAACAAGAATGACAGTTTTTTAGTCTGCAATGAAAGAGTCACATCCGCCCTTATGATGTTTGCCCTGACATTGTAGGTGTTGTCCTCTGTCATAAGGCCCGATGGCACGTCAATGCTCACCACAGTAGCTTCCGACTGATTGATATATTTCACCAATGAGGAGTAACCACCGGTGAGAGGTTTGTTGATGCCAGAGCCGAACAAGCCATCCACGACCAACATCCCACTTTCAAGTTTGGGGGGGTCAAACTCATTGGTAACCTCTGTGAAACACTCTATCATACCGTGGTCTATCAGGCGGCGCTTGTTCGCCTCACAGTCGTCAGACAGCTTGCCTCTCGTGTTAAACAGGAACACGGTTACGAAATATTTCTCTCCGGCAAGCATTCTCGCCACCGCAAGCGCATCCCCGCCATTGTTACCAGGACCGGCGAACACGATAACAGGGGTATCATCGCTCCATGTCTCAGTGATGGCACGTGTGATAACCCTTGCCGCACGCTCCATTAAGTCAATCGACTTAACAGGTTCGTTTTCTATCGTGTATCTGTCAAGCTCGTGGATTTGAGCACTGGTGAAAATCTTCATCACTGCAAAAATACAAAATTAATGTCAATCATTTTTAATAATTGACGGATTTTTACTATTTTTGTGGCAAAATTGCAAGAGACCAATATGGCAAGCATAAAAATTCATGACAAGGAATTTGCCGTTTCCTACCCTGAAGCGGAAATCTTGAAATGTGTGAAAAACGTTGCCGACCGTATCAACAACGATATGGCAGGCAAGAATCCCCTGTTTCTTGCGGTGCTTAACGGTTCGTTTATCTTTGCCGCCGACCTGCTTAGAATGATTACTATACCGTGTGAGATTTCTTTTGTGAAGCTCGCCTCTTACCAAGGAACGATGTCAACAGGCAAGGTCAAGGAAGTGATAGGCATCAACGAGGACCTGACAAACCGCACGGTAATAATTGTCGAGGACATCGTGGAATCGGGGTTTACCATGAAGCGTATGATGGACACGTTGGGAACACGCAACCCCGAATCCATACATGTCTGCACACTGCTGCTCAAGCCAGAGAGACTTGAGGTGGATCTCAACATCGAGTACGTGGCGATGAAGATACCAAACGACTTCATCGTGGGTTATGGTCTTGACTATAACCAACAGGGGCGCAACCTGCGCGACATCTACACGCTCGTAGAATGAAGTGACCAACTTTTTAATGAAAGAGATGAAAAATATAGTGATTTTCGGCGCCCCCGGCTCAGGAAAGGGCACACAGAGCGATCTCCTTATAGCAAAATATCACCTGGAGCATATCTCTACAGGCGACGTGCTGCGAAATGAGATTAAAAACGAGACAGAACTCGGTAAGACAGCCAAACAGTACATCGACAACGGTCAACTGATACCCGATGACCTCATGACGAGTATCCTCGCGACTGTCTATGACTCCTTCGGCAAAGACCACAACGGCGTTATCTTCGACGGTTTTCCCCGCACCATACCGCAGGCGAAATCTCTCAAAGCCATGCTTGAGGAGCGTGGCCATAAGATTGCCGCAATGATAGAACTTGACGTCCCGGAGGAGGAACTTATGACACGTCTTGTCAAGCGTGGAAAGGAAAGCGGACGTACAGACGACAACGAAGAGACAATAAAGAAGCGTCTCACTGTTTACCACACCCAGACCACACCGCTTATAGAATGGTATGCAAGTGAGGGTATTCACCACCACATTGACGGAGTTGGTGAGCTTGACCGCATTTTCGCGGACATCAGTAAAGTTATCGACAATTTATGATTAATTTTTAGGAGTTAAGGGATTTTCTTAGCTCCTAAAATCTTTTATATGCCATAACAATAAAACCAATCGGACATGCCAGAATCAAACTTTGTGGATTACGTGAAGATTTACTGCCGCTCAGGAAAGGGCGGCAGAGGCTCCATGCACCTACGCCATGTGAAATACAACCCATTCGGCGGTCCTGATGGCGGTGACGGCGGGAAGGGGGGAAGTATCTACCTGCGTGGGAACCATAACTACTGGACATTGCTCCACTTGAAATACCAGAGGCATGTGTTCGCCGAACATGGAGGCAACGGCGGTAAGGACAAGTGCCACGGCAAGGACGGTAAGGACGAGTATATCGACGTGCCCTGTGGAACGGTGGTTTATAATGCTGAGACGGGCAAGTACATCTGTGATGTTACTTACGACAATCAGGTCGTGTTGTTGGTCAAGGGCGGCAGAGGTGGACTTGGTAATTTCCAGTTTCGCACCTCCACCAATCAGGCGCCACGCTTTGCGCAGCCTGGTGAACCGATGGAAGAGCTTACGGTGATCCTGGAGTTGAAACTGCTTGCCGATGTGGGTTTGGTGGGTTTTCCGAATGCCGGCAAGTCAACATTGCTTTCCTCTGTGTCGAGTGCCCGTCCTAAGATTGCCAACTATCCTTTCACAACCCTTGAGCCATCTCTTGGCATCGTGAGCTACCGCGAGCAGCAGTCATTCGTCATGGCCGACATTCCCGGTATAATAGAAGGAGCAAGTGAGGGCAAAGGACTGGGTCTTCGATTTTTGAGGCATATAGAGCGCAACTCTCTCCTGCTCTTTATGGTGCCTGGAGATACTGATGATATTAAAAAAGAGTATGATATTTTGCTCGGAGAGTTGAGGAATTTCAATCCAGAGTTGCTCGATAAGCACCGTGTCCTTGCCGTAACGAAGTGTGACCTGCTCGACGAGGAGCTCATTGAAATGCTTAAGGAGACATTACCCGATGACCTTCCGGTTGTATTCATATCTTCCGTTACAGGCTATGGCATCGCCAAATTAAAAGATGCACTTTGGAAAGAACTCAACAGTGAGAGCAACAAACTGCAGGAGATTATGTCGGAGGAGTCACTTGTTCACCGTGACATAGACATCAAATCCCTCCCCTCGGATATACTCCAAGACGAGGATATCGAATACTTAGACGATGATGAGATAGAGATATTTGACGTTGAGCAGTAACCTCTATCCCATCCCTACGGTGAAGGGTTAGGATAGGGCTATCTCCCTCACCGACTTGCATCCATGCCTGTCGAGCCATACATTTATACCGTCCCTGACTTTTATGCTTACTGTAGGGTCGATGAAGTTGGCTGTGCCGACTTCTATTGCCGTAGCGCCCGCCATGAGGAACTCGATGGCATCATGAGCGTTGCAGATACCGCCTAAACCGATTACGGGTATTTTCACCGCCTTAGCCACTTGCCACACCATGCGCAGTGCAATGGGTTTCACAGCCGGTCCACTCAGACCTCCTGTTCCTATACTCAACAGAGGCTTGCGTTTTTCGATGTCTATCGCCATACCCATGATTGTGTTTATGAGCGACACGCTGTCAGCACCCTCCGCCTCCACCGCCCTTGCTATTTCGGTGATGTCGGTAACATTAGGCGACAGTTTCACTATAAGCGTCTTGTGGTAACTTGCCCTCACCGCCTTGACGACACTTGCCGCCCCCTTGCAGCTCACGCCGAAAGCCATGCCGCCATGCTTCACGTTGGGACAAGATATGTTCAGTTCTATTGCGGGTATCTTGTCAAGTGCGTCAATACGTGCGGCACACTCGGCATATTCGTCTGGTGAGGAGCCGCTCACATTCACTATCATGTTTGTGTCTATATTCTTTATTTGAGGATATATATACTCACAGAAATAGTCAACGCCCTTGTTTTGCAGTCCCACACAGTTGAGCATCCCTGAAGCAGTCTCCACCATACGGGGATAGTCGTTTCCCTCACGGGGGTTGAGGGTAGTACCTTTCACTATAATGCCTCCCAATCCATCCAAGGGGATGAAGTCGGCGTACTCCACGCCGTAGCCGAATGTACCCGATGCGGTCAAAACGGGATTTTTCAACCGCAAGCCGCCTATCTCTACACTTAAATCTGCCATGTCAGTTTTTTTACGTTAAAAACCGGTCCCTCCTTGCACACACACACGTTGCCCTCCGTTGTTTTCTCCACACAACAGAGGCACGCCCCGATGCCGCACGCCATCTTGTTCTCCAGCGACACCTCGCACTCTATGCCGTTTCTCATGGCATATCGCGCCACAGCGGCCATCATCGGTTTTGGCCCGCAGGTGTATATTCTGTCAAAAAGCTCCTTGCCGAGAATGGAATGATTGGTTACGAAGCCACGCTCCCCCTGTGTCCCGTCCTCCGTCGTTATGCACACCCTGCCATATTTACCGAACTCGTCTATCAGCAGCAGGTCATTGGCAGACCGTGCGCCAAGCAGGAATACCGGCTCACAGCCCATGTCTTGGAGCACCTTACCGCAGTAAAGCAATGGGGCAACTCCTACCCCGCCCCCGACGAGCAGCACTTTCTCATCGCTGTTGGAAGGCAGCGTGAAACCGTTGCCAAGTGGCAGCAGACAGTTGAGAGTGTCTCCCTCATGCAGGCTTGCAAGCCTTCTGGTTCCGTCCCCGATGGCGGCGACAAGCAGTGAGAGCACGTTTTTCTCATAATCCACAAAGTTTATCGAAATAGGGCGTCGCAGGAATGTTGTCGGTGAGCCGTCAACACGCACCTCAACAAACTGTCCGGCACACATCTCCGGCAGTCGCCCGTCTTGCGTGAGCCGTATAAGCGCATATTTCTGGTTTATGTGCTCCACTTCCACGACCATCATATCAGAAAGATATTTTCTCATTACAGACAAAAGTATTTATTTCATTTCCCAACTTACACCATGTCAGTGTCAGCATTAGAAAAAGCACTTTATGGCATGCAAATATACTAAAAAGATTCAAAAGACGAAAGCCCCTGCCATTCGTATCGCTACGCAACAAGGGCTAAACCTTAAAAAATCACCTATCGAAACAGAACTTTCAAACAGTTCCAATATCCTTTTTATACAATGTTAATTGTCATATTTATGTGCAAATATACAATATATTTTATTGAACTACAACAAAATAAAATATTTATATTTCATAAAAATATTAAACAAATCTATCTTTTAAATTTACAAATTAACTTTAACGTTTGGCATAATATTTGCTGAAACGATTGTAACTATTATAGCAAATCATAATTAACAAAAAAACATACAGCTATGCAAAAAGGAAACATTGGGGTAACGACAGAGAACATTTTCCCCGTAATCAAGAAATTCTTGTATTCCGACCACGAGATTTTCCTGCGTGAGATGATAAGCAACGCCGTTGACGCCACGCAGAAGATGAAAACGCTTGCCGACACCGGCGAGTTCAAGGGTGAGCTCGGTGATCTTACCGTCAGAGTCAGTCTCGACGACAAGAACAACACGCTCACCATCAGCGACAGGGGTATCGGCATGACAGAGG
>JAJPZD010000227.1 GCA_021204605.1 Prevotella sp. | reverse complement strand
GTGAACGCCTTACGGCAGGCAACGCTCTTTATTTCCATTGTCAACAATTCTTTTTTAGTTCTTCTATGCGGTTAGAAATTTCTGTGATGGCCTGTTCATATTCCTCTTTAGAAGGAACGCCATGGTGCCATTTGAGTACATTCTCCATGTAAGAGACATGGAAGCCCTTAGTGGTATGCAGTACAATTAGATGAGGCTTGCCGTTGTTGTAGTCGATATTCTCTATACAGTTAACAATTGCCTTGATGTCGTTGCCATCGATTTGGTGAACATCCCAGCCGAAGGCAGTCCAACGCTCGCCGATATCCTCTATTTTCATCACGTTCTCTGTAGAGTCACTGATTTGCAGCCCGTTGCGGTCAATCATAGCAACGAGGTTGTCGAGCTTGTAGTTGCTGCCTGCCATTGCCGCCTCATAAATAGAGCCTTCACCCTGTTCACCGTCGCCCATCAGCACGAATGTGCGATATTGTTTCTTGTCCATCTTCGCTGCGATGGCGCAACCCACACCAATAGCCAATCCGTGTCCGAGAGCACCACTGTTGAATTCTATACCTGGCACCTCTATTGTGGGGTGGCCGGCAAGGACTGACATATAGTCGCCGTAGGTGTCAAGAAACTCTTTCGTGATGAAGCCTTTTGCTTCAAGCACGCAGTATAATGCTTCGACACAATGCCCCTTGCTCATTATGAAACGGTCGCGGCCGTCCATTTTCGGATTTTTAGGGTCAACGTTCAAAATACGCAGATAGAGTGCCGTCAACACGTTCAATGAAGACAGGTCACCACCGATATGCCCCGCACCGGCTTTATAAACTATCTCCATCAGACGTTTCCTTATTTCCTCGCATTTCAAGTTCAATTCCGGAATGCTAATTAACTTGTCCATATTGTAGTCAGTATCTTTTAATGTTTGTTTTTCCGTATGTTCGTTGGATATGCACAAATTTATACATTATTTTCCAAAAGTGTATCGAAAATCACAAAAAACAAAGAAATTTGACATAAAATAAGGAATAAAAGAATGGTGGCTCTGCGATGGCAACATGTCAAATAGACATTGAATAATTTCTTGACAGATGAAAAAGTCAGGTCATTAAGAAACCTCCACACATTTCCATTCACTGATGGTGCGTTTCTTCGACGAGAAACTCACACCGATTTTGTATAGTTTGCGCTCATCTTCGGCAAATGGCAGCAGATATTCTTTCGAGTCTATTTGCTCAAGTGCCTTTTCAGCAGGGGTGTCAACTTTCAACTCCATGACATAAATGTAATCTTTTGTGTGCAGGACAATATCTATCCTCCCGAATGATGTCTTACGCTCCACATCCACATAGAAACCCAAATGCTCCTATCGTCGCAAAATAAGAAATAAAAAATAAAAAATAAAAAAGCAAGATTGCTTGAGGAAAGCCTCGATAAATCGGGCTCCTACAGTGGCTGAACGAGATTAAGAAACTTTCTTTCGGAAATATTTCACTAAAATATATTTGAATGCATCCTCGACCTCCCGATTTGGAAAACCAAGAGTGTATATACTAAATTCTTTATCGAAATTCTTTATCGTAAAATAACCACTTTGGTATAGTATACTCTCAATAGGAATGTTTTTGCGATCCACTTCACATAATAAATAATTCTCCTTTATCTCATTCTGCAGGTCTTTCAGATCATAGTCGTTGTTCTTCAATATCTTGACAAGGAACGATGGTGTGCCGCTCTGATACCAGTAATTATCCATAGTTCCTGCTTTCAAAGCGTTCAGTAGGCTGAATGGATTATACATACCTACGGAATTAGGAGCGAAATGATAGCCATTATACAACTCTTTCAATTCCGCACATGCTTCATCGTATGTCATTGAGTTTTTCTCGGCAAGCTCTTTAATCGAATCCGCAAAATAGGTGCGCAGTTCCTTTTCCGTAATGCCGCAGATGTCGGCATAGTGCTCATCCATTGTTATGTTCTCCAAGTTGTTGAGATCACTGAAAATGCTCAACCTGCTGAATTTCGACACACCTGTCAGGAATGCGAAACGGATGTATTTGCTTTGGGTTTTTAATACAGAGTAGATTGACTTTAACGTGGAGCGGAATTTCTCCTGCAATTCCTTATTATCTATTGCATTGAGAATCGGCTTGTCGTATTCGTCAACCAATATCACTACTTTCTTACCCGTATTCTTGTAGGCACGACGGACAATGTTTTTGAAACGCGTCTCAAACGTTGCGCCTTCTTCTGATGAGCCATAGATTTCTTCCCATTCAAGGAAAGTGCTGTTCAAATTCCTTTCCAAATTATCCAATGTGTCGTATTTTCCCGTATTCAGGTCCAAATACAATACTGGATATTTCTTCCACTCTTGCTCCAACTGTTCTATTGCATACCCCTTGAACAGTTCCTGCTTACCTAAAAAATATGCCTTAATAGTGGAAAGCAATAGGGACTTTCCGAAACGGCGGGGACGGAAAAGGAAAAAACAATTCCCCGTTGACGTAAGCTCATACATCCTCGCTGTCTTGTCAACGTAAACGTAACCTTTGTTTCGCAATTTCTCGAAATCTTG
>JAJPZD010000176.1 GCA_021204605.1 Prevotella sp. | reverse complement strand
CTTTGATGGCTGGGGAGGGCTTTGTATATATGCGAAAACTGCGAACCATAGAACTAAAGCGTCTGACTGTTGAGGAATACAAGCAGTCGGGGAAAATGCCGTTGATAGTTGTGCTTGACGACGTGAGAAGTCTGTACAATGTCGGCTCAGTGTTCCGCTCCTGTGATGCCTTCCGTGTGGAGGCGTTATGGCTGTGCGGCATCACTGCATGTCCGCCACACACCGAGATACACAAGACGGCTCTTGGGGCAGAGGACAGCGTTGACTGGAAATATTTCCCTACAGCCTTGGAAGCGGTTGCCGCTCTTCATGCACAAGACTATGAGGTGCTTGCCGTTGAGCAGTGCAAGGGGAGCACCATGCTGCATGACTTCACGCCCGACAACGACAAGCGATATGCCGTAATCTTGGGCAACGAGGTCAAGGGCGTGCACCAGGAAGTGATAGATGCCAGCGACGGCTGCCTCGAAATTCCCCAGTTCGGCACCAAACACTCGTTGAACGTATCCGTTACGGCAGGAATTGTTTTGTGTAATTTTGGCTTCGCCAAATTACGCAAAACAACTGTAGCACCCCAATTTTCCGATTGTGCGAAGACAATCAAACGCATTTGAATTTTTCGATTAAGCGAGTGCAAAGCCGAACTTGTTCGAGCTATGCAGAGCGTGAGGAAAATCACTTAAGTAATTGTTGAGCGTGAGAATTTTTTTCGTAAGCCGAATTTTTCGGTTAAGCGAGTACAGAGCCGAACTTGTTCGGGGTTTGTTGAGTGTGAGAAAAATCAATGAAATTAATGTAAGCATACGGTGAAGTGCGTTATGCAATACTTGCTCTCGTAAAAACGCCACACGGGTATGTTAAGCTCCGCAAGCCTCGACTTGTAACTCACTCCGTAATCTTGACAGTAGGTCATAATCTCTAACACTTCTTCTCTTGTCAGCATAATTCTCTCGTTTTTTGCCGCAAAGTTACTTCAATATTAACTTCCTAAAAATACGCATTACACCGCATGCTTACACATAAAAAAGGGCCGACTTCTTGGGGAAAGTGCAGCCCTTATAGGTTATGTTGCTGATAGAAGACAAAAAACAATATAACCAAACAAAAGTATATTTTCTTATTTGTGGATATTCATCCTATTCTGACAGCCCGCAAGCAAAAGCATCGCGATCTGTTAGTTAAATGTCAATCGAAATGGTATGATTTCACCTTTATTCGGTCTTGATAAAGCCACAAAAGGCAATAGTGGTAAGACCAATCGCTCCATGTATGACAAACCTTGCCTCGAGTGGAGAACTGGAATCGTATTTGAACCACACATTGCCATTGCCATCTTTTGCGCTTGCAACAACATCAACGTATGCAGTAACCCAATCCTCTTTCTCAATATTGACATCCTTAAGATCTGCAAGATTAATTTCCGCACTCTGTTTGACAGCGATTTTCTTACTTCCGCCATAGTGTTTTTCACTGCCGTCGGTTTTTTTAACCGTTACTGATAATGAGCATACGGTTCCACTTTCGTTGTCCAATCTTATTTTGCTGATGGCCTGCTTTTCGTCTTTACTAATATCCGTAACGTAAACGTCCACGTTTGATTTCTTAGTTTCCATAGTCTGTGTAATTAAATGTTATACTTAATAATTGAAATTTTCTTCACCCCACCGTGGCAATACCTCCTTTCTTTGCGGGACTGACTGGTTATTAACTCCACAGGCAAAACCTGTGCTGTATGTTTGATCGCGTGTCAACGCAGGTTAAAACGCACTTTATATGCTCTTACTTAATCGCAACTTTCTTACCGTTTACGATGTATATGCCTTTCTTAGACATATTATTCACACGTATGCCTTGTAGATTATAGATTACATCGTTGCCGGAACCATCTGCAGCATATTGACTTCCTTCCGGACCAGACATTTCTATCTCCTCAATTCCCGTTGCATTTACATCAAGTGGATAGAATGCTTTGATACCACGAGTTCCTGTACCTAATGCCATCCAAGCCAACTTTGCGCCAGTAGCGTAGGTCGCTTCATCTGCTGCTGTAGGATTAATAGGGAATGCTGCTCCATCTGCTGCTCCCCAATAGAAACCGAGCTCTTTGACATCATATTCATTTTTGATATACGACAACTTGTAGAATTTGTAATTCTCCGTTGTCTTATCGCCATTATCATCCAATGCGTATGTATAAGCTGTGGTTGTCGGATCCACCGTGCCGTACATGATACTACCGGATTCACTGACTGTTTCTGCATCTTCGTCATAATCGGTATTCTTTGTATAGTTGACGTAAGGTGCACCGACCTGTCCTTGCGAACCTCTTATTAATATCGAGCTTCCTGCGGGAACGGTATTCTTTTCAGAGTCGCTTCCATCGTATTTCCAGTCTATATCTAGGGATCCATCACTCTCAGCACCACTGATAATACCACCTATTAATCCCTCTGCCAAATAATATGAATAAGGACTATAGCATGTAACATATCCCTCTGTCGTTGTAATTGTCAATGATACTGAATCCTCACGCATGTAATGGAAATAATCAGACCAATATCTTACGGTAGGAACAATA
>JAJPZD010000047.1 GCA_021204605.1 Prevotella sp. | reverse complement strand
GAGGTGGTGGAGGCGAACAACCGTATCAGGGAACTCGAATCTGACGAGCGCAGGGAGATAATACGCATATTGACAGAGTTCTCAAAGCTGGTAAGACCTCATATAATTCCTATTTTAGAGTCTTGCACTTTTCTTGCCTCGATAGACCTGATACGGGCGAAAGCGGAACTCGCTCGCCATATCAAGGGGTGTGAACCGCAAGTGGGCAGTAATCCGCATATCGACTGGGTTCAGGCAGTGCACCCGTTGCTGCAGATATCTCTGTCAAAGCAAGGGAAAAATACAGTGCCGCTCGACATAAAGCTCACTAAGGATAAGCGCATACTGTTAATATCCGGCCCGAATGCCGGTGGCAAGTCGGTGTGTCTTAAAACTGTGGGGCTTCTTCAATACATGCTGCAATGTGGTATCTCGATACCGGTACGTGAGAACTCGACAACGGGAGTTTTCCAGAACTTACTCATCGATATAGGTGATGAGCAGAGCATAGAGAACGACCTTAGCACGTATTCCAGTCATCTTACCAACATGAAGAATATGATCAGGTTTTCCAACGACCGCACATTGCTGTTGATCGACGAGTTCGGCAGTGGCACTGAACCACAGATAGGTGGGGCGATAGCCGAGTCGGTGCTGAAGCAGTTTTGCAACAAGAAGGCATACGCAGTGATAACCACTCACTACCAGAACCTCAAACACTTTGCGGAGAACCATGAGGGGGTGGTCAATGGGGCAATGCTCTACGACCGACAGCAGATGAGTGCGTTGTTCCAATTGTCCATCGGCAATCCGGGCAGCTCGTTTGCTATCGAGATAGCGCGCAAGACGGGGTTGCCGGAGGAGGTGATACGTGATGCGAGTGACATTGTGGGTAGCGAGTATATCCAGAGCGACAAGTATCTTCAGGACATAGTGCGCGACAAGCGTTACTGGGAGAGCAAGCGTCAGACCATCCACCAGCGGGAGAAGGCCCTGGAGCAGACAATAGCCAAATACGAGAACGAGGTGCGGGAGCTGGAGCAGAGCCGCAAGGATGTGTTGCGCAGGGCCAAGGAGCAGGCGGAGGAGCTCCTTCGTGAGAGCAACAGGAAAATAGAGAGGGCGATAAAGGAGATTAGGGAGTGCCAGGCGGAAAAAGCTGAGGCTAAGCGTATCCGTGAGGAGTTGAACGCTTTCAAGGAGGAGGTCAAGGCTATTGACACCACGGCCAACGATGAGACAATAGCGCGCAAGATCAGACAGATTCAGGAGCGTAAGGTGCGTAAGGAAAAACGCAAGAAGGAGCGCGCCGCAAAAGACCAGGAGGCGGCAGCCGCACTGTTGGCGGCGAAGAAAAAAGATGATGATGAACGTGGTATCGGGGTCGGCGATACCGTGCGCATCAAGGGCCTCACTGCCGTTGGCAAGGTAGAGGGCGTTGACGGCAAGATTGCCACAGTGATTTTCGGAGACATGCGCACCAAAATGCGTGTTGACCGTTTGGAACATGCTGAAATGCCAAAAAAGGATGATCCGAGACCTTACGCCAGTGTGGGCAGGCAGACGCGAGAGACTATCGACCGGCACAAACTCAACTTCAAACACGACATCGACGTGCGTGGCATGAGGGGCGACGAGGCCATCAGCGCCGTTACTTATTTCATCGATGATGCAATCCTTGTGGGCATTGGCAGGGTGCGCATCCTGCACGGAACGGGCACCGGCGTTCTCCGCCAGCTTATACGACAGTATCTCTCCACAGTGCCTAACGTGGTGAGCTATCACGACGAGCACGTCCAGTTTGGCGGCGCGGGAATCACCGTCGTTGACTTAGAATGAGACGCTTCCGCTTATTAATAATAGTTAAACCTTTGTGGGAACGCAGAAAATTTTGTTACTTTGCAACAAATTAGGTGTTTTATAACCTTAAGAAATGGGTAAAAGACGAAAGAAACCCCGCGTCCGACACGGATTGCAGGGCGTTACCTTGTGCATAAGCACTGCATTGGTGCTGATTTTATTGGGTATGGTAGTGTTCTCCGTGCTTACAGCGCGGAACCTCTCGGCGTATGTAAAGGAGAATTTCACGGTTACTTTAATGTTGGGGGAGGACATCTCAAATTCTGAATCGCAACGCTTGGTAAACGACCTCAAGAAACGACCTTACGTAAGCCATATCTCTTATATCAGCAAGGAACAGGCTTTGAAGGAACAGACAGAGGCAATGGGCACCGACCCAAGTGAGTTCTTGGGTGTCAACCCTTTTGTGGCATCGATAGAACTGCGCCTCCAAGCCGACTATGCGAACACGGATTCTCTTAAGGTCATAGAAAAAAAACTCAAGCGTAACAACAACATCACCGACATCTCCTATCCCAGCGACCTTATGGACAGCGTGAACCGCAACCTGCAGAAAATCAACCTCGTGCTCCTCATCTTGGCTGTACTGCTCGCTTGCGTGTCGTTCTCGCTCATCAACAACACCGTGAAGTTGGGCATGTACGCCCGCCGTTTCACCATACACACTATGAAACTTGTGGGCGCATCGTGGGGCTTCATTCGCAGACCGTTTCTCTATAATGCCTTAGGCATCGGACTGCTTGCCGCCATAATCGCCGACTGTGTCTTGGCATCTGGTATCTATGCCTTATATACCTACGAGCCTGCCGTCCTCAACGTTATAACGTGGGATGTAATGGCTATCACAGCAGGTGCGGTGTTCATGCTTGGGATATTGATCACTCTGTTCTGCGCTGTCTTCTCCGTCAACAAGTTTCTCAGAATGAAAGCCGGCGACTTGTATAAAATCTAAGAACTAATACTTTATATAAGGATAAAATCAAAAAATTAATGGCCGGCAGTCGCCGGCACTACAGAAATACATAGAATGGACAAGAAAAACTTAGCATTAGGCAAGACTAATTTCATCCTCATCGCGGTGGGGATGCTGATAGTGATCATCGGTTTCATCCTCATGAGCGGAGGCTGCTCCACAGAGAGTATGTACGATGCCAGTATATTCAACGTGCGCCGCATCAAGGTGGCTCCTGTAATCTGTTTCATCGGCTTCATCTCCATTGTCTATGCCGTGGCACGCAAACCGGCAGACAACAACTATGAGGTCAAGAAATAACTTAGCGACATGGACTTGCTGCAAACCGTGATTATCGCCATCGTGGAGGGACTGACAGAGTTCCTCCCGGTCTCCTCAACGGGCCACATGATAATAGCCCAGAGCCTGCTCGGTGTGGAGAGCACCGACTTCGTGAAGGCGTTCACCGTAATCATCCAGTTTGGCGCCATCGTATCGGTGATTTGCCTCTACTGGAAAAGATTCTTCTATCCTTGTTCTGAGCAGCAGGGGGTGTCGTATTGGTGGGCGATGTTCAATTTCTATGCTCGCTTAGTTGTCGGCGTCCTGCCGGCAGTGGTGCTGGGACTTGTCTTCAAGGATTTCATCGAGGCTAATCTCGGCAACGTGATTCTCGTCGCCGTGATGCTCATAGTTGGCGGCGTGTTCATGCTGTTCTGCGACCGCATATTCAACAAGGGCAGTGAGAACACTCCATTGACCTACAAGCGTGCACTTGTCATCGGCCTCGTGCAGTGCATATCAATGATACCGGGTGTCTCACGCTCCATGGCGACAATAGTTGGCGGTATGTCGCAGAAGCTCACACGCAAAGCGGCGGCGGAGTTTTCGTTCTTCCTCGCAGTACCGACAATGTTCGGCGCTACCTGCCTTGAGACTTACAAACTGCTGAGCAATGGCGGTGGCTCGCTGCTCACTGCGGGCAACAACCTCCAGACTTTGATAATAGGCTCTGTCGTGGCGTTCTTCGTTGCAATAGCTGCTATAAAATTCTTTATCAGCTATGTCACGAAATACGGTTTCGCCGCCTTCGGCTGGTACAGGATTATTGTAGGACTGATCATAGTGGCCTGTGCCCTGTGCGGCGTTGACCTGAAGATGGTGGACTGATGCCATGAACTTTCACGAGGGGGAGATAATCGGCATCGACAAGCCATACGGGATGTCAAGTTTCAACGCTCTTTCGAGGGTGCGTTACTTACTCTCCCGAAAACTCGGTGTGAGGAAGATAAAGGTGGGGCACGCGGGAACTCTCGACCCGTTGGCCACCGGTGTGCTGCTATTATGCACCGGGAAGGCCACAAAACGCATTGATGAACTGCAACGCCACACTAAGGAATACACGGCGACAATGCAGCTGGGTGCCACCACTGTGAGTTACGATATGGAGCATCCCGTTGACCGCACATATCCCACCGCCCACATCTCCCTGCCTTTGATAAAGGCGACATTGGACAGCTTCGTGGGCGAGATACAGCAGGTGCCTCCGGCTTACTCCGCATGTAAGGTCAACGGCAAGCGCGCCTATAAGTTGATGAGGAAAGGCAACGTGGTTGAGCTGAGACCCAAGACGCTGCGCATAGAGGAGATCGAACTGCTTTCTTTTGACAAGGGGAGTATGCAACTAAGTATCCGCGTGGTGTGCGGAAAAGGCACTTATATCAGGGCTTTGGCTCGCGACATCGGTGTGGCTCTCAATAGCGGCGCTTACCTTACTGCCCTAAGACGTACACGGGTAGGCGACGTGACGGCCGACAAATGCATCAGTGTGGAGGGCTTTGCTGATTGGCTTGACAGACAAACGATAGAAGACAACATAATAAGAGGAAATTAAGATATGAAACTCTCACAATTTAAGTTTAAACTTCCAGAAGAGTTGGTTGCCCTACATCCTACTTATCATCGTGACGAGTGCCGCCTTATGGTGATACACAAGGCTTCACAAAAAATACAGATGTATAAGGAAGATGTGAAGGGCGAGCCTTTGAAGGACAAGGACGGAAATCCTGTGTTCCTTGATTTCCGCAACATTCTCGACTACTTTGACGAGGGCGATACTTTTATTTTCAACGACACGAAAGTGTTCCCTGCACGTCTGTATGGCACTAAAGAGAAAACCGACGCTAAGATAGAGGTGTTCCTTTTACGTGAGCTGAACAAGGAGATGCGCCTATGGGACGTGCTCGTCGAACCGGCACGCAAAATAAGGATTGGCAACAAACTGTTTTTCGACAGCAACGGCACTATGGTGGCGGAGGTCATCGACAACACCACAAGCCGTGGCAGGACACTGCGCTTCCTTTACGACTGCTCACACGAGGAGTTCAAAAGCGACCTGTATGCTCTTGGGGAGGCTCCACTGCCTCGCTATATCGTGGACCACAGAAAAGCCACTAAGCAGGACTTGGAGGACTTCCAGTGTATCTTCGCAAAGAACGAGGGGGCTGTCACCGCACCTTCAGCAGGACTGCATTTCAGTCGTGAGCTTCTCAAAAGGCTGGAGATAAAGGGTATCGACTTTGCTTTCATCACACTCCACTGCGCTCTTGGCAATTTCCACGATATTGAGGTGGAGGATCTTACCAAGCACAAGATGGACTCGGAGCAGATGCTCATCAATGGCGAGGCTTGCAAGGTGGTGAACAATGCGAAACTCTCCGGACATCATATCTGTGCCATCGGCACGAGCGTGCTGAAAGCCACAGAAACGGCGGTCGGCACCGACAAACTGCTCAAAGAGTATGAGGGCTGGACCAACAAGTTTATCTTCCCTCCCTACGATTTTGGCATATCTGATTCCTTGATAGCCAATTTTTATCATCCTATGTCGCCATTGGTGATGGCGGCAACGGCTTTCGGCGGCTACGACCTTATCATGGAGGCTTACGACATGGCTATCACCAACGGCTACCGCTTTGGCTGCTACGGGGATGCAATGCTTATCATAAACGACTGAACAGCCAGGAAGTGCACGCACTTCCTGACTGTCCTTTATCTCAAAACAATGCTTTTCCTCTCTCTCGGCTCTAATATCGGCAACCGCGAGCGTGCCTTAGAGCGTGCCACGCAACTTATCAATATGCTTATAGGCACGGTGGTAAGACGCTCCTCTTTTTATTATACAGCCCCTTGGGGCTTCTTCTCCAAGAATGAGTTTGTCAATGCCTGCGTCGGCGTTGAGACCTCTCTGACACCACACCGGGTCCTTGATGCCATCCAACTCATTGAGCATATAATGGGGCGCACGGAAAAGTCGGTCAACAGACTGTATCACGACCGTGTGATAGACATCGACATCCTGCTTTATGATGATCTGCACGTGGATGAGCCAGACCTTAAAATCCCACACCCTCTCATGCTTGAGCGCGACTTCGTGATGAAACCACTCCGCGAGATTTGCAATGATTTCTGAAAACAGAAGCCCTGAAAAGGGTCGCTCTTTTCAGGACTTCATAATGCTTGCTTGCTGTCTGTGCTGCCTTTATCGGCGCAGACCAAGTGCCTTGATTATCGCGCGGTAACGCTCAATGTCACGGTCGTACAGATAATTAAGCAGAGCACGGCGTTTTCCTACCAATATCGTCAAAGAACGTGCGGTAGTATGATCTTTACGGTTCTTTTTCAGATGCTCCGTCATGTGGGCAATACGGTAGGAGAACAATGCAATCTGGCTCTCTGGTGAACCAGTATCAGAGTTGGACTTCCCGTACTTGCCAAAGATCTCTTTTTTTTCAGTTGGGTCTAAATACATGAATTGATGTTGTTAAAATATAATATTTCGTTTCGCGCCGCAAAGGTACTTATTTATGCCCAATCTGAAAAGTTTTTCTTGCTTTTTCAAAGAAAAATTTTCTATTGCTTCATTTTTTAACATTTTCGTAATGTTGCGGTTGCCCCTCCGTAAGGATAAAAAAACATAAATAATTAGCATATTTTAATATTTGATTTGTACACGTGACAAATTATAATTAACTTTGCGTAAAACAAGACTTTTGCTCATAGATAAATGACCGAGAAAGATTTAAATTTGAAAATCAAGTCCTTGCTCAAGCAGGGAGAATCCTACAAACTTGAGTTCAAATCCGCACGTGGCGGCTTGCCAGCCAGCCTGTGGGAGAGTTATTCTGCTTTCGCAAACACCGATGGCGGAACAATCATTCTCGGAATACATGAATACAAGGGCAAATTCCAGCTCGAAGGACTGACAAAGGAAATCGTTGACCGCTATAAGAAAAATTTCTGGGATACAGCCCACAACAAGGGGAAAGTGAGCGTCTGTCTGCTACAGGAAAATGATGTGATTGAGGAAGAGGTTGATGGCGCATATATCCTGATATGCAATGTTCCACGTGCCAATTACGACCAACGCCCAGTGTATTTAAACAACATTCCTTTCGGCAACACTTACAGAAGAAACCATGAGGGTGATTACATGTGTACAAACGAGGAAGTAAGGCACATGTTTGCTGATGCCGACCACGACAGGAAATCGCAAGACTACCGCATACTTGTAGGCTTCAATATCGAGCGCGACATCGACAACGAGACATTGCGCCAGTTCCGTCAGACGTTTGCCAGTCTGCAACCTCTCCACCCTTGGGTAGGTCTTGATGATATTGAGTTCATGAAAAAGATTGGTGCATACGCCGTTGAATATGAGACAGGAAGAGAAGGTATCACGTTGGCAGGACTGCTGATGTTCGGCAAGTACGACAGCATAACCAATATCTCTGGTGACCCGAATTTCTTCGTTGACTACAAAGAACGGATTGCCACCAACAATCCAGATGTAAGGTGGACTCACCGCATCTATCCAGATGGTTTATGGGAGGCGAACCTCTACCAGTTTTATGTAAAAGTTTATAACCGCCTGATACAGGTGCTGCCACGCCCGTTCATTATAAGAAACGGTGTACGCCAGGAGGAAACTCCTGCTCATGATGCCGTGAGGGAGGCTCTCATAAATTGCATTATTCACCAACAGCTATATGCACTTGGAAATATCTCCATAGAAATGACTGATAAGGCAATGGTATTCAAAAATCCAGGAACATTGCTTGTATCTAAACGCCAGTATTATGAGGGCGGCAAGAGCATCTGCCGAAATCCCAATTTGCAAAAGATGTTCATGCTTCTCGGTCGTGCAGAGAAGGCTGGTAGCGGCGTTGACAAAATCGTCAACGGCTGGCGTTACTTAGGCTGGACTGACCCTGTCGTGGAGGAGACAACCGCCCCCGATTATGTCGTATTGACAATGAAAATCGGAGAAAAGGCCAATATCAAAGCAACTGACCAGCAACAACATCAGGAACAACAACAAAACAGCAAAAAGCATTTAAGCCGTGAAGAAAAGAAAAAGGATAGGATGCAAAAGATTTTAGACTTTTGTGTCGAGCCAAAGTCTTTGGTTGAAATCATGGAATTTTTGAAGTTGAAACATCGAGGAAATCTATTCATTAGTTATTTGAATCCATTAACAACAAGTGGTGATCTTACTATGACTGATTACAATCAAAAGAGTAAAAACCAGAAATATATGACAGTAAAAAGGATACAAGATAAAAAGAGGTAAAAGATACCCCAATCAAAAACCGTACATCAAAAGCAAAAACCGTACATCAAAAACTTTTTAAGAGCAAATATCTGGAAATCCTTTATAAATAGGCGCTTTAAGAAAACTTTATAATAACTAACAAGAAAAACCGTACATCAAAAGCAAAAACCGTACATCAAAAACTTTTTAAGAGCAAATATCTGGAAATCCTTTATAAATAGGCGCTTTAAGAAAACTTTATAATAACTAACAAGAAAAACCGTACATCAAAAACCGTACATCAAAAACTTTTTAAAAGGACACACAAGGAAAGTCCATTATAAATAGGCTTTTCAAGAAAACTTTATAAGATTATAGCTATTAAAATTACCAAAAAGGGACTATCAAAAAGGGACTATCAAAAAGGGAACAAGATGAAACACCCCTAAGCAAAAACCGTACATCAAAAATAAAAACCAACATCAAAAAGAATATGGTTACAGATTTTGCTAATCTGCAACCATTTTGGGGGAATTATCCTCTTGCTTTTGAGGATAATTATTAGGCTGTAATGGGATATTGGGAGTATTAGTCGTTGAACTCTGAACATTGCCCTCTTCATTGACCAACAACCGAATACGACCAGTCAAAAGCTGTTGCATCATCCCGCACTTCAACACCTCATATTTCGCTTTCTTCCTCTGCAACGCCTCAATCTCGTTATCCATATCTGTTAGAATCGTGGCTACCGCTCGCTGCTCGGAAAACGTGGGTGGAAGAAATATTTTACTTATAAGAAATGCAGATTTTGAAATATTATATCTTGTTACACCTTGTGCCAATAAAGACATCATATCACGTCCCATTTTGCTTCTAAAAAAATAAGTCAAAAACAAAGGATATACATTTACATCAGAAACTCTGAAACCAAAACAGAAACTATTCAAATATAAATCTTGAACATCAGAAAGAAGCACAGAACATATTCCAACTTCTTCTGGAGTTTCTGATGAAGTATTAAAAAACAAATCATTTTTTAATACCTTATTCTGCTTTTCTGATACTTCTACATTTACTTTCTCAAAAATTTTAGGATTTAAAACAGCGTTATTTAATATATTTAGAAATGTAATATAATAACAGTTGCCTCCTTCAAAATCTGATTTAGTCTTTCCTGATAACCCATTATAACATGAACCTATATTCCCCATGCTTTTTTCCACCCACGGCTCATTGAAACCTTTTAATCGTTTCTTTCCTGTGAGAAGTAGTTGCATAGCACCTTGCTTGATAGCTTGTTTCTTTGCAATCAATTTATCAAAAGAAGAAATCAATGCATCCACATCGCTTAACACT
The DNA here is from genome assembly GCA_021204605.1 of Prevotella sp. Classification (GTDB taxonomy): domain Bacteria; phylum Bacteroidota; class Bacteroidia; order Bacteroidales; family Bacteroidaceae; genus Prevotella. Next base: position 1,164 of record JAJPZD010000047.1, on the reverse strand, counting down.
TCCGCAATCCGCTCTTGCTCTCGAATAGTTGGAGGTAAATAAATTGGCAATTTCTTTACTATATCGGCAGTATAACTTTGTTGTTTCGTACCTTGACAATATTTAAATGCTAATATTTCACTAAATTTTCTATAAAACCAATATAGATATTCTACTGTCATTTTATCTGTAGAATTAATAGCTAAGCAAGACTGATTAGTAGTTGATTCTGCACCTACAAAAGCACATTTTCCTCTTGTGCCTTCGGCTTCTAATCCTGTTATAGCCATTAAAAAAGTACCTGGTTTATGTATTTTTAAATGTGTGTTTATTTGTGCCTCTCTTGATATGTGTTCTATTGTATCGTATATACGGCAATAATTAAGTTCACCACTTGATATCCATTTTATAGTTCCTTGAAAATTTGATGGAATACCTCTATAAGGCGTTGCTCCAGCAGAAAAAGTTTGAAGAACATCTTCAAAATGACAAAACACCCAATCTTCAGGTATTTGCCCCAATTCTGTATGTTTAAACCCAATTTCAATCATACCGCAAATCCCATTTCAGCCAAGTGGTCATTTACTTTACTCTCCAACTCCTCAATTTCCTTGTTGATTTTTGGCAGAGTGTCCTCATATCGTTCAGCGAGAGAAAGCACGTTGGTTGTCAACTGCTGGCGGACATTGCGCATAACAGAGCGGATACCCTCAACTATGCTTTGCAGCCATTTTCTGTTTACTACAAGTTCACGAATTTCAGAATCTGTAAAACCAACGTACTTCGCCACAACATTATCGGTGAGTTCACTGATTGCATTAGTCAGTTCCTTGTCTTTCGTTTTTTTCTCTTTCTCTATAGCCTTGTAATAATCACTTTTCTTTACTTTTTTCTTTGCCGCAATTATCTCGTCAATATCATCTTCAGGAATGTTCTCAACAGCTTCATCAAGTAGCTCATCCATTTGAGCAATAAGTTCATCTCGCCTCTTTTGCAGATTGTCAATCTTTTCCTCATCCTCACTGAAAAACTCGTTGACTACAATCGGCACAGGCAATAAGTCACATGACATCTGCTTGTATGTGGCCTTTTTCTTGTTCTCATCCAAAAGAACACGCCAGCCGTCGTGTGAAATCATATAGCAATCATCCTGCAACGTGTCAGCCCAATATTCCATCAGTTTTT
>JAJPZD010000049.1 GCA_021204605.1 Prevotella sp. | reverse complement strand
TTGACCGTGAGGGGGAAAGGTTGCTATTTATCTATCTGGCACTCGTATAGTACTCAATGGGCAAAGGGATACTATACCCTTCTCTGGCGATCCTATATGAATCGTTCCAGCGATCCTATATGAATCGTCAGAGCGATCCTATATGGATCGTTTTTGCCCCTTAAGGGGAGACTGCTCTCTGCCTGTATTTATGTAGAGTGCCACGTAGATTCCATCGCTTGCTGGGCAGCTCCTCCTAACTCCTTTCGAGCTCTACTTCTCGTCTGACATTTCACGGGTATACTGTCTTACGCTCTTTTCAACGCAACAAAATTCTCTGGCTTAGCTGTAAGCAAAGTGTACTTGCTGAATATACTCTTATAAGGCTGTTGCAATAGAGTTACCTTTTTATCACTTACTTCAGTGGTGACACCTTTTGATAGTCTGTTGGAGTAAGAGGAAAGCAGGATAGGTGGTTAATTGTTTTATTTTACCAATAAAAACTTGTAACTTTGCACAAAAGATACGTGTAATGAGACCAATGATAAAATACAGGGGAGGGAAATCAAAAGAAATCCCCCAAATAATGTGGCACATCCCCAAATTCACTGGGCGTTACATAGAGCCCTTCTTTGGCGGTGGGGCTTTGTTTTTTTATCTTGAACACAAGCGTGCCATCATTAATGACATAAACACTAAACTGATGGAGTTCTATCGTGGCGTGCGCGATGATTATGAAAATCTGCGAAAAGAACTTGATGAAATAGAACAGCTCTACACACGTAACAGACGAGATTTCGAAGTGAAGAAATCTCAGAATCCTGACGTTAGGGTGGAAGATAAGAATGAGGAGCTATATTATCACCTCAGGGCAATGTTTAATGATAATGGCAGAAAGACTTACTCCGACGCATTGCTCTACTATTTCATTAATAAGACCGCTTATTCTGGAATGATACGTTATAACGCAAAAGGAGAATTCAATGTTCCCTTTGGACGCTATAAACAGATAAATACAAAGTTGGTGACTGAGGCACACAGTAAACTTTTGCAACATGCCGAAATATTTAACACTGACTATAAGGAGGTTTTCAACATGTGCAAAGCGGATGATTTCATGTTTCTTGACCCACCTTACGACTGTGTCTTCTCGGATTATGGCAACGAGGAATACAAGGAAGGTTTTAATGAGGAAAACCATCGACAATTGGCAAAGGATTTTGCCGAGCTGCCTTGCATGGCTTTAATGATAATTGGTTGTACTCCAGTAACTGAGACTTTATACAAGGGATATATTGTTGACGAGTATGAAAAGAGCTATGCTGTGAACATTCGCAACAGATTTAAGGCAGGCGCGAAGCACATAGTAGTAACAAATTATAAAAAATGTTGGGATAACGTGCATATGTATTCCACTCATTATGCTGCTTATCGTGAAAGTGAGCCAATACAATTAAGTTTATTTGAAGCAAGGGAGCCTTATGGGAAGAATAGATAGTAAAGTGTTGTTCTTGACTACATCACCGCGCACGCCAGAAAAGATGATTCCAGAAATATCATTGTTGAGCCAACATTTCCGTGGTGAGGAATGGAACTCAACAACCCAAGCCGCTTTTATGGAGATTCTTAAAGAAAAGGATTTCTTCCATGGACAAGGAGACAAAGACCCTGCCTTCAGTGCACGTGATCGCATAAACCGCGCTCCGCAATCGTTAGGTTTCGTTAAACTGACACCATGTGTGGAGCTTACCTCTGTGGGGCTTGAGTTGATCACATCACGCCGTACGGAAGAGATTTTTTTGCGTCAATTATTAAAGTTCCAATTGCCTTCGCCTTATCACATTCCATCGGATAAGGCCGCTTCATTCAGAATAAAGCCCTATTTGGAGATATTCCGACTTATCCGTCATTTCGGCATTTTGAAATTTGATGAGTTGAAGATGTTCGCCTTGCAATTGACAAATTATAAGGATTACGACAAGATTGTGCGTAAGATTGAACTGTTTCGCACTGAAAAAGCTAAGTCAGAGGAAAGCTACAAGAACTTTGCGGGAAAATATTTTGTGAGGGAGTTGAGGAGAGCTTATGCAAAGGAATTGGCTTCGGGGAAAATAAAAACACGTGAAAGCAGGTCTGCCTCGATAGAAAAATTTTTGCGGACGAAAGGTAGCAATATGCGTGATTATGCTGATGCATGTTTCCGTTATTTGAGGGCAACTGGCATGGTGAACGTTTCGCATGTCGGCAAATCTTTGTCAATCGTTCCAGAGAGAATTGCGGATGTAGACTTCTTCCTGCGCAACACTGACCGTGAGCCGTGTTTTGTAACTGACCGAAACAGCTATATTGATTATTTGGGAAATCCCACTTTACCCTCATTGCTGACAGATAATCGTGACAGTTTGTTAGAGAAGTTGCATGCGGATTTCCCCGCTGCGTCAGTTGATGAAGGGGCAAATATGGATGTCTTGAAAAATCTTTATGCAGATTTGCTTGACCAGCGCAAGCAGACTTTACTGGATGAGCAAGGCCTTAAGATGAAAGATTATAAACTCTATGATGAAATACAAGAAACTTATCAACAGATAATAACCAAGTCTGTCTTAGACGCACCGCTAT
>JAJPZD010000093.1 GCA_021204605.1 Prevotella sp. | reverse complement strand
AAAGTTACTTCATTATTAACTTCCTAAAAATACGCATTTCACCGTATGCTTACAATTTTGTTTGCCATATTATTTTATATTTTTGGTTTTATGAAATTTAGGTTTATGTGGATTAGATATTCTCTTTGCTTTTTTTGTAACAAAAGTTTCATTAGAATTATCAATCTCATGTTTTGTTAAAGTTAATGATGTCTCTATCTCATTAGAAACTTTAGGAATTGGATTTGGCTTAATCCTTTTTCCATTAGGTTTTGGTTGAGGATGAGAACCATTTCCATAATTTTTATCCGAATTGTTAATTTCTTCATTTTCAATGAAAGTCCTTAAAGGTTTGCTTTTTTTACCTTTTAAGTACTTCCTCGCTTGATTTACTGTATAAGTATTACTTTTCTTTTTGCTCAGAATTGGATTTTGTTCGTAAATAGATATAACAAGTTTCCAGTTTCTTTCTTCATAAGCATTGTTAAATTCAATTTGAATTTGCTGCAATTCTAAATCTTCTCTCACAGCTTTCAATATTTTATTAACCTCAACATCTGTTGGAGATAGTGCTAAAAAACTTTCACAAGCAGTAATTAATTTCTCCCAATCCTTTTCTTGCTTTAAAGACAATATCTCATTATATGTTTGTTGCAGAGATGTTAATTGAGACATTTTATCTTTCCATTTGTATGAATTCAAAACATCTACCAAAATTAAATCATCGCAATATTTTATCGCAGTATTATATTCCTTTTTATTCTCCGCATCATTTAAAGCGGAAACAAGATTGCTAATATTCTTTTCCTGCTTGGAAAGAATTTCTGAAACTTTACTTTTAATTTTCTTTGCCTTATTATTATTAGGCTCAAGATTAAGGATATCTTCAACCTTTTTTAAGGCTTCCAGATAATTCTTTTTTGAGAAAAACTCTACAGCACTTTTTATCAGCCTTTCTATTTCTATTTGCTTTTCAGAATCATTTTTGATTAACAAGGCTTCATCTGAATCTTGACGCAAGTTTAAAGCACTTTTACAGAAAACAATCGCATCTTGCAATCGACCTTCTGCACGTGCAGTCCGTGCTTTTGAAATAAGATCAAGATAATCTTGATTTTTTATCACTTGCTTGTCTTTAAGATTTTGGGCTTGTTGTAATTTCTCGCTTGCATAATTATCACCTTTGTGGTATTTAAGAGCTTTCTTTGCCCATTCTATCATATTGTCATAATCATGCAATTGCTCATAAAAACCAACTTTTTTGATTGCATCATTATAAGCCTTGTCTTTTCTCTCATTTATTTGTTTCTTAGCTTCACCGACAAATTTTTTAGTCAATTCATTGAATTGACTACAATCTATCTGTGAATAAACTTTCAAAACTTTTGGCAATTTTTCTTCATAATAAAGAATATTTTTTACATTATATTCCTTTTTGAAATTAGTTTCAAATGTTTCGTTGGTAAATGTATTGCCTATATATATAATTCCCTTTATTTGATATGATTAAATATTGTTTTCTCTAACAAATTCAACAATCTTATTTACAATATTACCTACATTAAAATCAGTCCAATTATCTAATTCTTTTGGAATTATCGTAACAGAAAATTGGTTTTGGGGTGCTTTGGCAAAAGTTATTCCAGAAATGTTTACTGGGTTATTCTTATTATTACTATTGTCAATCTTTGCTAACCACTCATCAACAAATCTGTCTTGCCTTATATATTCTTGCGAAATTTCTTCTGTATTGGAAAGAAAACGCGTTGTATTATTCACTATCTCAACAACTTTTTCTACAAGTGTACGACGTCTAAAATCAAGACCATAACCATTTAATGTAGAACATCCTTTCGGTAAGAATGAATTATCACAATGTTTATAAAGAGAATAATGTAAATTGTCATTCGTTGCAACCAGTGCGAGATAATTTCCATCATCTGTAAAATCACCTCGTTTTTTGCTTTCTTCAAGGGCAAGATATGAAATCTCAGCCACACTCTCTTTCACATCAAATTCGTTATTTTTGAGTTCCTCGATAAATAAATATCTGGCTACAATGGAAATATCTGTTGAAAATGAAATATACGTATTAACCAACCCATCATCTTCAATAGCTTGATGAAAATGCCTGAATATTTTGGAGGCTTTAAAGATTCCTCTCATTTTTTCTGGATTTTTTTCATCACGGATGAAATACTTACCCTCCGAGTCAATCAAAGAAAAAATATCTCCAAAATAATGCGGCTTTTTATCGCGGTAATCTCTTTCAAAACTTTTTCCATATTCTATTCTGTGATTTGCAATATCCTCATGGAAGAATAACCAAATCCTTTTCTCTCCGTTGGGTAACATCAAAGGTTTATCCATGCCATCAATATTAATGGCACCAGTTATAAACCATTTATCTACATATAACAAGAGAGTTTTCATCTTTTTCACTTCTATCTGTCAAAAACTTTTTTGATTAATGCCTTTAAGAAATAAGCTCCCTCAGCTATTATAATTGGTTGATGATAATGGAATGTATCCCCATTGTCATTGTTGCGCATCGCTTTCTTGTATTCAGGGTCGTTGATGCACGACTGAGAAATTCTAGTAGGCAAGTCTCTGATATCATCACGTAATGATTCTTTTGCTCCACTGAAGAGATTTGAACGTTTACTGACAAAATCAATGAATATGTCCATGTATTTTTCGAAATTCTGAACTTCTGTAAAATCAAAATAACGCATATTATCTGCGAACAATTCACCACCGATTTCATCATCTGGCAATACTATTCTCGTATTACCATCTTTGATGTATTTCACACCAGTCTCTCCACAAATATCTGTGTCGTTAAGATTTATGACTTTTGTAAGTTCTTTCTGTTCACACAATCCACGGGCTACTTCTGTCTTGTTACTGTCTTCAATCTCATCTCTATAATTAACTTCAACTGTCTTTTCAGGTAGTATTAGTTTTACACCTGCATTTACACAATCGCTATAATATTCATTTGTCGTGCGACCACTCGTAGCATGACGCAGCCAATGGAAAATTCTGCCTCCCTTACCAAAAGGCATAAGCTCAATTTTTTCTATATTTTCAAGTTTGTTGTCTTTTATAGACTTGCCAATCAACATTCCTGAATAATAAAGCAATAATCCACAAACGTATGCGGGTATTGTAAATACAAATTTCGCATTCGAAGCAAGATAATTATAAAACTTATCGTAATCTTCTTGTGTAATAAGTTGGTCAAATATATTGTTCAGGAAATATGGCGCCTTTTCAGGAAAAGTCAACGTCTCATGTATATGTTCAACATATATATCGGTATCATGACTCTCATGAAAATTAACAAGGGCATTTCTGAACTGCTCCGACTTTATGACCGCATCAAAGAAAACTCCTGCCGCAAGACGCACTGAACTCTCACGGAACAAGGATGGATTATTATTGTCTTGTGGATTTTTTGCTATCAGAAGGATGTCGCTTGTGCTGCCTCCTACATCAATTCCAAGAAACATATTATTACCGATAAGCCCAAAATCCTGTGACATGGCATAGTTACATACCGCCTCTGCCTCTGTTATAAACGTTTTGGGCAATGTGGGTTTTCTGCCATAAGGTGTAATATCACATAAATCCTCATATATTCTTACAAGATCATCTCTGTCAGATGGCATCATTGCACCGGGGAATCCCCAATATATCTTATCTGGATTAATGCGATTTTTATATAGATACGCACAAGTTTGAAGCCAAATCGATTTAAGAAATGCACGTTTCTTCTCACGACCTTCATCATCATCTAACCATTTCATATTATAATGAAGAACACCTACCTGTGTCGTGATTTTACGTTCATCCATCTTATTCACAATCACATTGGGACGGTTCACTGGTACTCCACCAGCTACTTCTGCCGACTGATTGGGACCGACATAACGTGTATCATGTTCATGCAACCACGATTTAAACTGCCCGTTCTTTGCAGGATAATTGGTAAAGAACAGCAATTCATCTTTTTCTGCAACTGCTTTTTCATTGATGTTTTCTCGCCCCACAAGAACTGCACGATAGTTGTCAAACACCACAGGTTTTGCACCCATTTCGTTTGAGTTAAAGAAAACGCATGTGTTGTTGCTTCCGAAATCAACACCAACCACTGCATTGCTGTTGATACTTATATTTGAATGGTCTTTTACAATATCCTGTCGCATCATCAAAAAGCCTGCGCCATTAATTCTCCCTGATACACTAATCTTTACCGATAAGCCACAAATAGGTTTATTTGATGTAATAATATCATACTTTGGAAGATTGTCGCTTTCTCCTACAGGATATGTAGCAAGACGTTTGATATTTACTTGTTTTTCCTCTTGTGGAGTTGTTTTATATTCCGATGTTAGAAAATCACCATCAATCGTCTTTACTATTTCTCCCCCGGTTTTAAACAACGGTAAGAATTTCTCATTCTCTCCTGATACATATTCTGTATAAAGGTAGTATTTATTCCAACTGTCCGATACGAAATTTGGCCATGTTATTACTTTACCATTACCAAGTATCCAATTTATCTTATACTCTCGGTCATTCAAGGCAACACTTTCGCCATCAATATCTACAACAAGCGATACTGATAATAGTCCACCATCCGTAATGTGTGCTGTCAGCCTTGTATTTGCTCCTCGTGTATATCCAAGTATGGTGTCAAGTTTGTTCTTGAATATATCTATACCCTTCTCTGAAAGAGGAACACTAAAATATGACATATTACCAGTTTGAATGTCTTTTATATAAAGGTAATAAACGGGGGCATATAAAAGTTTTGGGCGTAGTAATTTGTCTTCTTTCCAGCCAACCACATCTCCATCAGAACTCAATAAATCTTGAACGTCTCCTATTTCCTGATAATTTCCAGTGTTTATATACGTGAATGTGAAATCCGGTTTCAGATATACCGGCACGTCACTCTTAAACAATCCCGCAAAAGGCTCTTTCAATGAGAAATACCGTGCCACAGGACCTATTTTCTTAAGATTATTGTTTACATTCAACTCCTGTTCCCAACAGCGCAACATTCCCTTGAATCCCGCTATGTCAACCAGACTCTTCCCGTTTCTCTGCGAATTAATTGCTTTCTCAAAAGCAGCAAGATTACTATTAAGATTCTTGATAAAAAGATATACTTTCTGTATCTGCTGGGGATTGAGGTATTTCGTCGGATCCTCAAATTTGCCGTTTCTATACCAGCTTATATCCGATGCATTCTCTAATTTGGCATAATTCACGCCTGTGAACACTCCCGTATATGGTGACGTGCCGCCTACTAACTGCTCCTTATAATATATAAGGTGAATATATGGTTGCTCATCTGGATTTTTCACCATTGCCGTCTGGTCGCTCCATACGTCTTTGTCCTCAAAGAGCATACGGCCAAATGCGGAGGCTATATCATAATCCCCGCCTTTGACATTCATTGTCACCGGACTGGAGAATTTTATACGGTCCGGATACAGTGCTATTGTCCCTAACAAACCTCTCCATTCACCCAATAGTATCTTATAGTAATGCAGTAATCCGCCCTCATCTATATTTGGATTAGGTGTGTTAATCGTATCAAGAGCATACTTGAAAAGTTTCGCACGTGCCCATGGCGTGGGAACGCCTGATATTATGGCATTCAGAGTCTGGGGGGATGTCGTGTTGTCAAGAATAGCTCCTGTCTGAATACCGCGAATATAGGAATTCGCCTGATTCAGCTCATTCCAGTTACCTTGTGTACCCGTTGTCAAATCGGTGTAACTCTTTATTAGAAGTGCTTTGGACATATCCTATATTTTTTAAAAGTTATACAATTCGGTTAATGTATCATATATAATCTTGTATATCCGCTCCCCTGGATTTGCTATTCCTGTATCTTTACCGTTGTTGAGTTTATCAAGAAAAGCATCCTTGAATTTATTAAACTTACTACTAGTAATGTAGACTTTATATTTGTTGTCCTTTCCTATCCCTTCCGAGCGGTAGAGATTTTTATTCCAAGCAAATTTCATCAAGTCTTTCATCGTTTGAGGCGCAAAAAGTTCCGCATTCAGCAGGAATTTGTCTCCTCCACCGGCTGAACGGTGTATCTGACGAAGCCAACCCTCCTCCAATGCTCCGCCTTCAATCATCTTTGCAAAGAAAAGTCGAAAATATTGTTTTAGATATATCACCTGAGAAGGGTCTATTCCATCAAAACCTACAATTTCTTTATCTTCACCACTACGCGCCTTTTCAACAAAATCATCAACACCATTGTTGAAAAGGGCAAATGCTACTAAACAGCCTAACTTTTTTGCAAATTCTTTTTCTCGAGTTGTTCCAACAAAATCCTTAAATTCAAATTTATAATCATTACTGACGGCTCGATACACATAGTCTGTCTTAAAATTATTCTTATTCTGCTGAAGATTATTATCATTATAATTCAGAAAATCGAGTGCTGCACATGCCGCAAAAAGTTCAATGTAATGTGAGTCGTTCTTCTGCTCCGCACCGCCGGTTATAGTCTTGGTATTTTTATTGGAAGTTGATTGCATAGGATTCCAACTCAAATCACTTGTACCCATCATGTAGAAACGTTGGTATATGCTCCTTACCGTGGCATCCTCATCATAGAACATCATCGCTACTTTGGAGTTCAATGCGAACTTGTCGCTCGTCGCTATCACCTTTTGTTGCTCAATCTGATCCTTGTCGGCAATGTTGAAATTGAAATACGCTGTCAGCAATGTGCTGCCGAAATATGTGTTAGGCAGTATGGCCGCATTACCATTGCTCTTCACCTGTGCCGCTTGCGACAATGCCTGGGGGATAATCGGTATCGAGGAGGCTCCCGTGCCACCGAAAACAGAACCGAGTATGAATACCTTGGCTTTGCCTGAAGTTGTCTCTGTTATCAACGCACTTACAAAATCCTTGATGCCATTGCGGTCATTCGACTGTGCCGCCTCCACAATCGACTGGTACATCATCATGGAGCCCAAATGGGGCTGAGCACGGTAGCCGTGCTGCAGATTGAACTCTTCAACATTCCTGTCTAACAACAGGTCTGCAAGATCTGTCTCTTCACTATTTTTAAATTGCGTATCTCCATAGTTGAACACATCCTTGAATGAACTCTTTTTCTCATAATCTGGAGAGAACTCATAATATTTTATATTTGCCGAAAAGAATGTGTCCTTGTGCGCAACACGGTCTTGCTCCTTTAGTCCTTTCGCATTCAGGTACGCTTCTTTCAACTCCTTCAACCTACCGAAATTACCGTTGTTCTTGTCGGTGTCAAGCGCAAGAAGGTGGATTATCGTATCATCAAACATTCCCATGGCACACAGGTGTATCAAACTCTCGATACACCTCATCCCCGTGCCGCCAATACCAAGTACGAAAAATTGCTTTGCCATATTTCCTTAGTTTTTCTTCTTTCCGAGAATTGAGCCTAACTTTGAGTTGCGGAAACACAACATCAGAACTATACCTACCACAAAGTAAGCTGCTATTGACGCTATCAGGACACAAAGATTTGTTTCCTCATACATACTTTTAAATCCCGCATTCTGAATTTGAGGTACTACCACATTCAAATTGTATATCCAATATGCTACCGGGAATACAAGTCCTATGATAATGAACCAAATACGACGGGTGATGAAATCACGTCTGTCACTTCTCCAATTTACCAAGAATGCAATGCCAATGGCTATTGCCAATGCTACTCCCGCTACAATAAGACCTAAAACCCAAGTGTCTGACTGGACTTGTTGAAGTTGCGAGAGTGTACGTATAACTGTATTCATAACTCTTTAATATTTATCGGATTTAACATAGATTGTATATAATACCTTTCCCTTTAATTGATTTAACAAGTCCGGGTCAAACACGCAGTTTTTCAGACTTTCTGATATTGATATGTTTGTCTGGCCTTCATTGACTATTGAATCAAAATTGAACATATCTATACTGTTCTTTAAAATGTTCTCAAGATCCTTCACTATAATCTCAATCTTGAAATAGTTGAATGGCGTTCCGTTCAATTCCGTGGTCTTTTTAGGTGCAAAATTGTTGATGTCAAAATACAAGTCAACATTCCCATGACTTTTGAACTCGTCCTTATCGACAATTATAAAGTTTTCTATTGGAACGGCACTCAGGTTTATCTTGTTTACTTTATTTCCCGCATCCACATCATTGTAATAATCGGTATAGTCCTGGTTGATGTTCGTCACACGCACGTCTATGTCGGATATCCGGTAACACCCGAACGCATTCTTGTTGATACGCATACCACTTATCAGCTTATCCCCATTGGGCAACAGGTTCCCCTGATCGTCAACTGCGTTCATTATTATATACGTCATGTTTTTCCAGCCAACTTGCCACTCTTGTATCTCAAATGACCCATAAGGGGTAACATCTGCCGCAAAGGCATCATTTGGCTGCGTATGGTTTCCTGACACCGTAACCGACCACGGATAGTTTCCGCCCAAATGAAACTCATCAACGTCATGAAAATTACCCAAATTCACAATCTCCCTTATCCGGTCATATATATTGCCTTCCACCCTGTCATCCGTGAAGATTATATAAAAACGCTTCTTGTTGAATGTTTTTCCTTTGTATGACTCCTTATATGGCTCTGCTAAAATATGTATGTCATGCCCCTTGAGCAGCCATTTTTTAAAAGCATCATGCATATAAGGATTGTTAGGATTACACTTTGTTGAGGTCAGCGTGAACAATTCACCGTCTGTGAGCATTACAGATTCTCCATCCCTCTCTGCCATTAATTCTATCGCCTTATCCAACGCCGCATAATTAATTTCCTTAACATTGTTGAGCAGTTCATAAACGCTTCCATCCTCTCGTGCAATCGAGTCTCCCTTAATCGACCAATATTCCGTTGTGGCTGCCGTGAGTGGAGAGACCATTTTCTGATAGAAAGCTGAACTCATGCCTGTCGCTATACACGTGGAATAGTCAACATAAAGAGCCATTCCATCACTTTTGTAACCCAAATCTTCTGCCTCCGTACTTAGCCTGTGGAATTCCGCCAGATTAGCGGTATCGGCAGGTGTCTGCACTAAATTGCCGCCACAAGAGGTTAAAAAAACTGTAACAACAGTTCCTATGGCGAAACATGTTAATAATGGGATTTTTGTTTTGTATTTCATTCTCTATTAAATTTTAAGGACTATACTCTCTTGCATAGAGAGAGATTTTCATTAATAATACGCTCATAATCAATGACTTATTTATTATATAAAATTTTTTTGCTAAACAATTCTTTATAAATTTGTATAAAATGTAAAAAAATAAGTTTGAAAATTCTTTATGTTTCAATAATTTGCATATCTTTGCAATGAAAATCTCTCTCTATGCAAGAGATACATCATTTTCAGATTTTCTAACTAAAACAAGTCTTCAATTATCGTAATATTTGCTTTGTCGATTAAGGACGTATCTAAAGACGCTAAATATATTTGGGTAATTCTTTCTGAATTATGTCCCATTCCCTCGCTGATTATAGATATTGGAATATTTTTATTCTTTGCAGCACTCGCCCACGAGTGCCTGCTTACATACATTGTGAGATTAGTTTCAAACCCAGCCAAAACTGATATCTCTTTTAACTTGTTGTTGATAAGATGTAAGGCATTACGATATTGCTGCCTTTCTCCATTAGATTTCTTAATGATTGGCAATAAATAATCCGAATGAACTATTGAATATTTATCAATAATATCCTGCATACATTTCTCCCACTTAATTAACATCTGCTGTCCTGTTTTTCGTCTGTAATACGAAAGAATACCATTATGCAAATTCCTTTTCTTAAGATATGCCATATCAATGAATGACATACCTCGTGTATAAAAAGAGAACATAAACATATCTCTTGCAAAGTCCATTGTTGGTTTCTTTGATAAATCCAAATTCTTTATCTGTTTGATATCTTTAAGGGAAAGGGCACGCTTTACTGTCCTGGCTATTCCTGTATATACATACTTGAAAGGATTGTGTTGCTCCGTAAGCCCGTTTTTCACAGCACGGTTATAAACAGCCCGTAATATACGCATGTAAAATGATACTGTATTCAAAACTATACCTTTACCCTTCAAATATGCTTCATATTCCACCATTAAATCCGAATTAATTTCATCCAATGAGACATCATTATAATTTCGAAATCTCATAAAACTTTTTAGCGTTGCAGTATAATTTGCTGCAGTCTGATCTTTATTCATACGTATTAGTTGGGCGATGACTCTATCCATTAAACAATAGAATGATTGTTCTTTTATTGAATCTTGGTATTTTTCAACAATGTCATCTGTCAAGTATTCGTTAACTGAACTTTCCAACATCCCAATAATAAAATTGATCCGTTTTACATCTCTTATTATCCATTTATTGACCGTAATTAGATATTCTTCCCTATTACCTATAACAATAATTACTCTTGATTTTCTTCCATCCCATTCCTGCTTGAAAATGTGATAGTCTGTTCTAATTTGACGCACTACTCTTTTATGGATAATCTGGTAATAGATTACACCTTCTTTATCCGCAATTATTGAAGGACGGTATTTTACTTTAACAGTTGCCATAGCTATTTTATCATGTATTAATGCAATAAATTTTACATTCTTTAAAACTCTTGTTAAAAAATATGTTTTATTTGTAATTAAATATTGATAATTGGAAATTATGTACTAATTTTGCGCAACTTAATACGTCATAATCTTAAATACAAATAAAGCATGTCAACTTTAACATTAATTATTGTAGTAGTATTCCTTTGCGGATACTTATGCATTGCGATTGAGAGTCTGACAAAGGTCAACAAGGCGGCTATTGCGCTGCTTATGTTGGTTGTCTGCTGGACGCTCTTCATAATCAACCCGGAGGCTTACATCCCTGATGTAATCCAGAGCGTGGGCGGCAAAGTTCAAT
>JAJPZD010000210.1 GCA_021204605.1 Prevotella sp. | reverse complement strand
TAAGATTTCCTTTTTGCAAACAACAAATATTACAACAAAAGAACTCCTCCCGCAATCACTTGTGGGAGGAGCCATATACAAGTCGTTATAGTTAAATTTTGAAGGAACTATTATTTATCATTTAACTATCTTCGTTGCGACTTGCTTTCCATTCTCCATAGTGTCAACCTTGATCACTACGCCCTTTGTGGCACCGCTTACACGCGCGCCTGACAGGTTGTAATAAACGGTCTTGACTATGCTGCCATTGTTTGCTGCGGCATCCTTGATTATCGTAGTGATTTCCTTCGCCTTACTGCTCTTTCCGAAACCGCCGTACTGGTTGGCTGCACGTATAGTGTAGTTGCCGCTTACACCTATCACGTATGAAGTGCTGCTGCCATCGGTTATCGCTACAAACTCTCCATCCTTGAATATTGCGTATGCCAAAGCGTTATCAACTGTATCCCATGAAATAGAGGCTGCTGACGTGGTCTCCTTAGTGGTTTCGTCTATAGTCTCATCCTGTGAAGTGACAGCTCCCATTGTCAACTGCTGCGTATATGTAGCAGGTTTCCAATCCGTGAATACACTCTCAAGCTCGTATGCTTTTGCAGCATTCTCCGAGATGACCGTATTGTATGTACTGTCCTTACCATTATACGTGAAAGTCAACTCATTGCTCTCAGGAGTATCAACTATTCCGAGAGAATCTAATGTATTGTACTCGTAGAACCTATTTGGCATTGTGTTCATACCAGTGAGAGTCCAACGTTCCTTAGTCAAACCAGTATTTTTCAATGTGGTGTTCATGAATACACACTCAGGGTAGTTCTGCCAGCCACGTCCGAATGTATATTCTTTTGCATTATTAGATATAGAGCAGCCATTGAATACATAACCGTACTGGTCAGCCTTTGTTTGAGGTGCTGTAATAACGCATGAGCCATTTCTATCTTCAGTTGCACTACGTGATTCTACTACAATGTCACAGTTCTGGAAATAAACGGCGCCGCCACCGCAAATGAAGTCAACTGTTCCGTGGATTTCTGAAGTCTCGAAATACAGCTCTGCATCGTTGTTGTTTGAATAGTAGGTATCCTGGTACGACAGCATCTTCACGTTCTTGCAGATTGTGTGGTTGCCCTTGTCGTGCAGGCATACTGCACGGCCTGATGAACCGCCTGCTGTATAGTATGGATATGCATTCTTCAATGTCAGATCCTGGAAATAGCAGTTAATTCCCGTTACAAGGAATGTTGCCGTCGCATTGATACTCTCTGTCTCAGGAGTGTTCACTACTATCGTGCTGTCCATGCTCTGACCGATAATCGACATGCTGTCGGCGTAAATCTGCGTCAACGTTGTGTTGCCAAGGTCGTATGTGCCGTTTGGCAGGAAGATGTATGTACGGCTGCTGGCGCTTGCATTCGCATTAGCTATGTCAAGCGTCTTAAGCAGATTGTCTCCATTAGTTATACTATCTTCACAAACACTTAATATATACCAACCTGCTTCGTTCACCGCAATAGGACTTGCCGCTACATTGTCGATTGTAACACTGTGCAGATATACTGTGCCCGAACCTATCGTAAGCGTCAGTGTTCCTGAAGGTGTTTCTCCATTATCTACTTTGTAGTGGATTGCCACGGTCTGCCCATCTGTTCCTTTAGCTTTTTGTGTTGTTGTATATGTGCCATCGGAATTGGAGATAGAAATATCAACATCACTTGAATATGAGCAAAGGTCTAACAAGATGTATGCCTCACCGCCGACAAGCAGCTCAATCGTTGAATTGCTGCTGAATGTTCCGCCATGCTGTGAGCCGTTGTAGCTCCAGCCTGAAGGTACGAATGCCTCGTGGTCTTCCGGATAGAAATACTCGTCTGTCAGGTCGTAAGCATAGCGTGCCGTGGTGCTCTTAGTCTCGATTTCAGTTACCACTGCATAGAGACATGTGTCTTGTGTTATCACATCGTCTGTAGTGAACTTGCGGCCGCCATCTGCCGACTCAAACCAACCGCGGAATGCATAACCATCTTCTACGGTTATATCATCACTTGTTTTAGCAAAACTGCCGATAGTGGCATCTTCCTCTACTGTCTGTGTACCAAGAGTGTTTCCGCTCTGGTCATAATATGTCAATGTGTAGTCGGGCTTCTCTCCGATAGTGAGGATATAAGTCAGAGACTCTCCATTATCTGTAACAACGATAGTGGCTGTGGTAACACCGTCTGTAGTGCTGATTGTAATACCGCCATCTTCTGCAATACTTCCATTCGTCGCCTCTGCCGTTACTGTAATATCATCTACACTGATAGTCTTGCTGATATTCACTGTTCCTACCATGTTGCCTTCAGAATCCTCCTCGAATACATCGTCTGCATCATACGTCGTTCCGTTGATCGTGAATGTGTCAAGCAGAGGACCGGTGAATGTAACATTTCCGTAAATCGCAAGATCGGTAACGTATGCGTTGTTATCAAGACCATTGGAATAATTCTCAAACTTAATCTGGCAGTTAGTGCGGTTTACATCCAACTCTAAATCCTCTCCTGACTTTGTTCCGATTTCCTTATCGTGTATTACCACCCAATCAGTATCTCCATCACCCTTAACGGAAACTTTTATACCACGGGTGCCGCC
>JAJPZD010000043.1 GCA_021204605.1 Prevotella sp. | reverse complement strand
TCTTCGAGATCAATGCGGAGACAGTTGGATTTAAGGCTGGTGATGTTTACCAGGCTCTTGCTACATCGGAGAATGCCCTTAGCGTTGCTGAGATAGCTAAGTCAGCGAAAATTTCGGAAAGCGAAGCTTTGCTTGGAATGGGATGGCTCTTTAAGGAGGGTAAGATTAAGGCGGCTGAAGACAATAAGGTTACTTTGGCTTAATCTAAGAGAAGATATTAAAAGGGGCTGGTAACGGTAAGCTTACCGGTCCTTTTTTATTCTAATCCCATGGGGTACGAAAAGGAAATCATAAATGTATTGAGTGAGGCGGGAAGAAAAGGACTTAGCATAAAGAAGATAGCCAGGCACATATACAACAATAAAAACAGTCTGTTTGATGAGCTGTCTTTTGAGGATGTTCATAAGTCTGTGGCTGGTTTTCTTCAACGTAATTGCAAGAAGCGTAACTCCATAGTGGAAAGGACACAAAAAAACGGGACTTACCGCATAAGGGTATCAGTGAGACCTGCGCAGTTGAAGTTATATTTTGATGACGATGATACTCTTGACGAAGATGTTACGGATAGAGTGAAAGACGACAAGAAGTCGGAACAAGATACATCATTGTCCCTGTTTTGAAAACGGAGACTAAAATAGATACAATCTCCTTGTCATTTGCTGGCGGGAGAAGAGAAAAACACGAGTCTGCTACTTATAGTAACGATTTCGCAGGCCCAAAGAGCAGGTAGGATTTGTTGGGATTTTCTGAATGTAAGAAAGCGATTAAGATCGCTTGAAAAGCCGGGAGTGATGCTAATCACCGAAGGCAACGATGAATGTCAAAGTATTGTAAAATGAAATTCAGTAATCAATAACATATTATGAGCGGAAGATATTTATTGGGTTTTGATGTCGGCAGTTCGTCTGTGAAAGCAGCACTCGTTGATGCAGACAGAGGAAACTGTGTGGCAACGGCATTTTACCCGGAGAAAGAAGCTCCTATTATCGCACACAAGGCTGGTTGGGCGGAGCAAGAGCCGCAGATGTGGTGGGAGAATGCGAAACTTAGTCTTCGCAAGGTGATGAATGAAGCTGGTGTCAGTGGTGATGAGATAAAGGCGATAGGTGTCTCATATCAAATGCATGGTCTTGTATGCGTTGACAAGGAGCAGAACGTGTTGCGCCCGTCTATTATCTGGTGCGACTCGCGTGCCGTGCCATTCGGAGAGAAGGCATTCGAGGACTTAGGGTCGGAGCAGTGCCTTAGTCATTTGCTCAACTCGCCAGGAAATTTCACTGCCGCTAAATTAGCGTGGGTGAAAGAGAATGAACCGCAGATATTTGAGAAGATATACAAGATAATGCTCCCCGGCGACTATATCGCCATGAAGTTGAGCGGTGTGATAAACACCACAATAAGTGGATTGAGTGAGGGTATGCTGTGGGATTTCAAGATGAAGAAACCGGCGAATTTTCTTTTGGATTATTTTGGTTTCAGTGAGGATATTATAGCCAATATCGTACCAACATTCAGTGTGCAGGGTGAGGTCTGTGCTGCGGCAGCCGCCGAATTGGGCTTGAAGGAAGGCACGCCAATCAGTTATAGGGGTGGCGACCAACCAAACAATGCATTGAGTTTGAATGTGTTCAATCCAGGTGAGATTGCATCTACCGCAGGGACGTCGGGTGTTGTTTACGGTGTGTTGGGCAGTGTGGGTTATGACAAGAAGAGTCGTGTAAATACTTTTGCTCATGTGAACTATACGAAAGACCATGACCGCCTTGGTGTATTGTTGTGTATCAACGGTACAGGTATTCTCAATGCGTGGGTGCGCCGTACAGTTGCGCCGGAAGGTATCTCTTATTCAGATTTGAACGACTTTGCCGCTTCTGTACCAGTGGGTAGTGATGGCGTTACGATAATTCCTTTCGGCAACGGAGCGGAGCGTGTCATAGAGAACCGGGAGATCGGCTGTTCTATTCATGGTGTCAATTTCAACAAGCACACCAAAGCTCATATCGTGCGTGCCGCTCAGGAAGGCATAGT
Organism: Prevotella sp.; assembly: GCA_021204605.1. Lineage (GTDB taxonomy): Bacteria > Bacteroidota > Bacteroidia > Bacteroidales > Bacteroidaceae > Prevotella. The sequence goes on along the minus strand of JAJPZD010000043.1, from coordinate 600 downwards.
GTTCAGTTTCTGTTATGGTATGGAGATTATGCGGCAGATGGGTATGGACATAAACAAAATACATGCAGGCAAAGCGAATATGTTTCTCAGTCCTTTGTTCCGTGATACTCTTGCCAATGTCAGTGGTGCGACTATTGAGTTGTACGAGACAGATGGCAGTGTGGGAGCAGCGAAGGGTGCCGGCATGGGCTGCGGCATTTACAAGGACAACAATGAGGCATTCGCTTCATTGAAGAAACTCGCTGTTGTAGAGCCAGACGAGAGGCAGCACGACTGCTATGAGGCGGCATACGAGCGTTGGAAGGAGACATTGAGGATGTGTTTGGAGATTAAATAAAAATTCATCATATTAAACTTATTAAAATATTAACGTTATGGCAAAAGAGTATTTTCCACAGATTGGTAAGATCAAGTATGAGGGCAAGGACAGCACAAATCCTTTAGCTTATCACTACTATGACGCAGTGAAGGTGATAATGGGCAAACCGATGAAAGATTGGTTGAAGTTCGCTATGGCATGGTGGCACACTCTCGGACAGGCAAGCGGAGACCAGTTTGGCGGTCAGACACGTACATACGCATGGGACGAGAAGGCGGATG
>JAJPZD010000232.1 GCA_021204605.1 Prevotella sp. | reverse complement strand
TTTAGAATAAATCCAATATATCTTCTGATTTCTTATCTTTATTAAGGTTTATATTATCAAGGTCGAGAGTGAAAGTACTACTGATAAACTCACTATAATTTGTAGAAAGTCCTATCAATATTTTCTTTATATTTTCTTTACTAATCCCAAAAATTTGGGCAGGACTAACACCTTCACTTTCAATATTTTTATCATATAAATGTGATAGCGTAAATTGGTAATAACCGCCACATACTTCTGCATATTTATATAAAGAATATAAAATTACTTTAGGGTCTGGACTTATCCATGGTGTACGTATAAACTTTGCACCTCCATCCATTTTATTGGATTTCTCTACAATACCAAAACCTACTTTATTAAATGGCAAAAGAGCAATTCTTTTCAAGGCGGCTGGAATAGATTTTAATGCACTTGCACTGACAGTCTCGATTGAACTTAACTTATTAACTATAGAACTTTGTCCGAACATTTCACCTGTGTTGAAATTACGTATGTACCATCCAACTTCAGGCGAATAAACGAGATTTGTCAGCATTAATGCCCAAACAATTTCATCTTGAATATTGTTTGAAAGCATTATTGCCAATCTGTTGTTTTTTGTACTGTTAATTATACCTGCATCACGCAGAAAACGATTGAAAGCTGGTATTTGGTTGTTTCCTAATGTATTCTCCGACTTAAATCGTTCTCCAAGTTTAACATATTGTTGAAACCATTCCATTTTTGGACCATGAGCTGCATAACAGTCTATGGATTTACTTCGTGTATTCATATTTCCTAATCCTTTTGAAAGCCATAATGATTTATATACATAACATCCAGAGTCTATCTCTAAACATTGTCCACATCTTGTACAGTTATCAGAAACAGAAAGTTTCCCATTATTGTCAAAAACAATATTACCGTACTTGCAATTAGTCATACAAACTTTACATACTGCACAATAGTGGGTTTTCCTACAAACAAATTTCAGTTTTTTCAAAAATAAAGTTGTTGCCGGTGAATTGTTGTATTCAACAACAATTTGAATATAATCATTGTCTTTTTCTACAATATTTAATTGATAGAAGAACCCACCAGATTCTATAACAATTTCATTCTGAAAGTTTTTATGCGTAATTCTGCCAACAGTTTTTAGCCATTGCCACAAGTTATTATTTCTATTCTTTAAAGAAATCACTAAATTGAAATCCACAATTGTTTCGTCATAATCTTTGGGAGAAATGGATAAATCACGCCCATTTTTTCGGGCTTTCCACCCATTATTCTCAATATAACTTTTTAATTGGGATTCATCCCCTTTATATGTACTATTCAATTCATTAATGATATCTAAAAGTGGTTTTGTATTCTCGGGGTAACATAGATTATTAAAATAATCATTTCTGTTTGTGGACATAGGACATACCAAACACCCCACGCGTGTGTTTCCTCTCCTATATGCATCATTCAGATGCAAGCCATTAGCCAAAATATACAGATAAACCTCTGCAGAATTCCATAAAAGAATAGGATTGCAACTATATTGTCCTTTTTGTTTTGTTCCATAAGAAATATATTCATAACCGCTTCTTCTGACGCTTTCGTCAGCTCTTACACCAACAAAAGCCATTTCTGTGATTGAGGTTTTTTCTAAAATATTTCTAATTAGTAATAATTGGGGCGTTGTCTTATGTATAGTACAGCACCATCTTAAAACTGATGATGGTGGTCCGAATTTACGCCAGGATTCTGTAGGATTAAAATGAGATTTTGCGATATAAAATCTGATTCCATTTGTCTCACATTTCTTTTTGGCAAGTTCAACTGATATATATGTATCCGGAAATTCCATTTCTGTATTTCCAAATATAACCACAAAGGAATTATGGGGCAATGCCCGTTGTATTATGTCAAGAGTTACTTCACTGTCTTTACCGCCACTATATGAAACATGGAAAATATCCACTTTGGATTTATATTTCATGTATGTGTTGTAAACTTCTTTGATGGTATCTGCGACAAGAGCATCCATTATTTCTTTGTTTTTAGAAATCATCATAGGAACATCAATCATCTTTAGTTTTCCACCTTTTTCTGGATTATCAATAATTTGTATTTTGGGAGCTGTAAAGAATGAACCACCTTTTACACTTGCCACTAATTTCCCTCGATAAATATAATTATTAGCTTCTGCCCACATTATAGGTGTTGATTCATCCTTATCGTATTCCCAAAATTTATCGAATCCAAGAATATCAAGTTCTGTACTATACACGGGACGTGGCTCCTTGCTAAAACGCAATGGAGAACTGTTTAGCAGCAAACCGCCTGTTTCTGAATCCCAAGTATATGAATACATGATATTTCAATTTATGGATTTATATTATTTCGCCTAAATGATTCCGCCATTGCAATGACAGAATCTATACGTTTATATTTTTTTTGAACTATATAGCCTTCATCAACCAAAAAATTCAAACATTCTGTATCTGTCAGCTCTGTTTTACTTTCAGCCAATGCTTTAGCTATCACTTCGTCAAAAGACATATCAATGCATTTTGATTTCTTTACAACTGCTCCGCAGATATTGTTTATATTCAAAAATTCTGCATAAAGCAAACTGAATGAATTACTTCTTGTAAGTAAAAAACTTTCAAGTAATCTCCCATTCCATGGAAATTTATTTTCAGGAAAAACAGAGAAATTTTTTATTTGCCTTAATGGGATAAAGTCTTTATTCCCATAGAAAAATTTTTCTATAACTCCATCTATTCCTTTTATATCAAAATCTACATCTTGCTTTGCACAAAAATGATTTTCATCAATACGAATAGAATATTTCAAAATACTAGCTAAATGAAAATTTAAAACAGTATTTGCAGATTTTACCACATTGTTTATTTCTGCCAATGTAAATGTTTCATGGGTTTTGGCATAGTTTAAAATGGTATCTTTTGGTTTTATGTTTTGACCCAATTTACAAATTAAAGCACTATTGAAAGAGAATTTATCAGCAAGATACACAGAAAGTGCTTTACGTATACCCAAAGGAGATATACAACTATTATTATTTAATACATTCGGCACAGAAGTTTTAATAGCAGAAATAAGTTCATCAGAACTTATAAATTCATATTTAGCAAGTAGATTGTCAATAATTTGGGAAATTTTATTCAACTCTTTTTCAGAAATAACGAAAAGATGTATATGAAATCTTGCATTTTTCCCTGAATGTATAAGAATAGATGTATTTGCATTGAAAGCCTTGCGAACATCCATTTCTGGCAACCAATATAGTGCTTTAACAACATCATCCTCCAATACAGGTTTTCCTTGCTCGCCAACAAAATCAACTACCTCATTATCAATATTTACTGAAACGTTTCCATTTGTAGCAATATACCTTGCTGTGAAAAACCACTTTTCCCAATAAAAATGTTGAAGATAGGAGTGTAACATCATTTGGTTTACAATTTTGCTCTCCAATAATTCATCAAGAAACTTTTTGAACAAGAAATCATAGAATAAATAGGTTTTCCCAGAGTTGAATGTTTCAAATATAAAACCTGAAATTGAATTTCGGACATCATCAGAAAGCATTGTTTCTGGTACATAAGCCTTCTTTTCAAACTCTATGCAAAAAGTTCTAATAATATCATACAGTTTTTCATCGGAATTTTCAAACTCTTTTCCTATATCTTCTATATAATATTTTCTAAACCTTTTACAATCTATGAAAGATTCTAATCTGAAACCTTTTTCGAAATGTTTGAATAAAACGTTTTTTATATTTGCTAATAAATTGGGATGTTCAATATTTTGTTCGCTTAGATAAGATTTGGTATCTACTTTCGGTTCAATATAACTATAATTGAGATTTTCCGGATAGATGGAATTAGCCTCAACTAAAAGAGTAGAGAACGAATCTTGATTTTCCATATACAATTGTGCTATTTCCTTAAATAATTTACTGGGTGACTTAAAACCTCTTGCTCTGTTAGTCAAACAATATTCAATTGCCGCCATCTGCATTTGAATGCCATTTTCATTACGATATTTGTCGCTGACTTCAACGCCGTTCAATTTCTTTCCATTTCTAAGTCTTTTTGATAACATAGAAACAGCATCTCTACGAGATAATTCTCCTGACGTTACCCTATTATAACTGTCAATTAATAAAGCGACCTCGTACTTATCCCACGGTATTTTAACAAACGGCATTACCATTAGTTCATACTATTTGAGTTGTTAACCCTGTTGTTATTTAATATTTAATTAATACTATTAAACTTCAGACATACATAAGAACTCTTTTATATTTTCGTTATTAATTGTCAGTTTTATCTCAGTTTGCACGCCTTCCGTTTGATGTTTAAGGTAAGGGATAAGAGATTGGGAATGTCAATATTTTCTAATGAGGATAATTCTAAAACCTTGTATAAAATATTGATATAATGGAAACAAAGATTCGGTACGCATGCGTATCGAATTTAAAAATGATAAGATGAGAACGATTTTAAATTTCGCTGCAACGAGTATAAATATTGGTACTCTGCCAAAATCACTTCAATATGATTTTTTTGTATTAAAAAATCAAAAATCCTTGCTTTTGTCAATAAAAATTCGTAATTTAGCACGCTTAAATATGCATAAATCGTTAAACCCTTACATAAAACATTCCCAATCTCAACTGCAAAATTTATCCACTCATTTTAAAGCCTCATTATTAGCCTCATTTAGTAAATTGCTATATATAGCTGATATACAATATGTTAACTCACCTTTTTCTGCATATCATAACCACCAACTCTTTTTCTTCCTTTTTTCTTGACTGAAAGATTGTCCTTCGTATTTTTTGCAGTTTGTCTCGCAGATTTCAACATATCTTTGCTGCCTTCTTGCGCAAAGGCTTTTTTCTCTTACACCTGCATTTTTACGTTATATCTCTCTTAAAACACTGAAAAATCATAAAATCCCACTCTATTTTTTGATCTTCCAAATTATGTGTTAAATATCTTTTATGGGCTTTTGCTTATAAATCTCTCCTTATTACATCTTAATAATATCTGTCTCAACAATATTTATATAGCAAAATAATATTAAAAATGGAAACTATGCGAATTATTTACACTAATCCCATGATTTTTATAACAGATTACCTCTTTATTAAATTGCATAGTGTCACTTAAATACATATATAACTTACATTATGTTCTATATACAACATTATCGCTTTCTATACGAAAGTCTTTTCATTCATAAAAAAATAATATGAACTTAAAAAGACTAATCCTTGAAAAGAACTTATTTTTGTAGCAAAATTTTTAAAATTATTGACAATGGGCAATAGATACACTGGTATCCGCCATCATGCTTTGGCCGATCACTCGCCTATAACAATAGGCCAAAATCCAATGGGGCTCATCAACTATGTTTTTACTGGGCTGATGCTGTATGACCCATCTTTGCTGAAATCTTCACATGTTATTAACTTTTTAAAAATATATAGGAGGTACAGTTATGAAAAATAATGATATGGCTCAAAATGCGTATTTCGAATGCAATAAGTTCAACGAATTCATCAAGAATGGGTTTAATATACAAGAACCCAATCAATTCTATTTTTCCTTCTTACACGAGGGCGACCTGGCGATCCTCTTCGGACCTCCTCACTGTGGCAAATCTATCCTTGCCGTTATGATTGCGGAATCCATCTGCAATCTGTACAAGCATTACGGAAATAATTCTAAAGTGCTCTACATCGACTTTGAATTGACCAATAAACAGATTAGTATGAGATACGCTTTTACTCATACAGACAGATTTCATCAATTCCCCGAATCTCTCCTTAGAATTACTTTCCATGAGGATATTCATAGTAGAATCTCTGACAATTCTCTCTTTGAGGACCTTGAAAAATTTATTGTCAACAATAACGTGAAATCTGTTATCGTCGACTCCATCTCCTTCCTCGCACAAGGGAAAAAGGGCACCTTCTTAAACGATATCTTCCTGAAATTGACCTCCCTCAAAAACAACTGCGGTTTAACAATGTTGGTCGTCGCAAACTCCCTCAAAAAAATTAACTCCACTCCCATTTCTTTGGCCGACCTGCCCGGTAACGCCTTCCTTTCTGTCATCGCCGACAGTATCTTCGCTCTCAACTTCAGCACCAAAGGATATGATATCAGATATGTCAAACAACTCAAATCGAATAGCGATCGTATTCGATATGGCGACGACAATGTCCTTGAATATAAAATCATCAGAGACAACGACGGCATGACTCTACTTGACTTCCTCCATAACACCACAGAGGATGAACAGATTGGCATCGACATCATCGCACAAGAAGAATTAGGATCGCAAGTAAGGATATTGAGAGGTAAAGGATGGGCTTATCGGAAAATTGCCGACAAATTTAGTATCTCTCCCTCCAAAGCCTATAGATTCTGCCATTAAACGCTCTCTTTCCCCTCTTTCCAGAAACTGGTGTTTCACTGTTTCACTGTTTCACTGCTTCTACATACTAATCTCTCAAAACGGCACCACAACTATTTGTGGTGCCGTTTTTTAGCTCTTAAATTGTCGTGGTTTTTTACCTTTTCTGTGTTTCATTCTGAAACATTTTGAAACACTTCTACGCCTTTCGCTTCCTATCGAAACTTTTTTTATCCTCCATAATTCTTCTTTATTTTTCCGATTTTCATACTTTATTGCTACTTTTGCACTGATTTAATATTTTAAACATGAAAATTTCAATTATTGGAGCCGGTGCCATGGGCGGCGCTATAGCTGAAGGCCTCGCAAAATGCAACGCCATCGGACCTGACTGCTTGACAGTGGCTGACCCCGACAAAAACAGACTCAAGCATTTCGCCGCTCTCGACATCTTCGCTACTCAAGACAACCGCACGGCTGCCAAAATTGCCGACATCGTGATGGTCGTAGTTAAACCCTGGCTCGCTGAACAGGTAATCAAGGATATTAAAACTGTTCTTGACTACAACAAACAGACGCTCATCACCGTCTGCGCAGGCCTCTCGGCTGATAACCTGAAAAAATGGCTCGACAAGGGCAACAACACCCTTCCTCAATCGTTCCTGGTGATCCCTAACATCGCCATCGCCGTCTTGTCCTCCATGACTTTCATAGTCCCCGTCAACGCAACGCTTGAACGCACTCGCCTCGTGGCCGACCTCTTCAACATGACTGGCTCCTCGCTCGTTACCGAAGAACGACTGCTCAGCGCAGGCACTACCCTCGCCTCCTGCGGCATCGCCTACGCCATGAGATATGTGAGAGCCTCCACAGAAGGGGGCATCGAACTCGGCTTCAATGCTGCCGACGCCCGCAATATAGTCCTTCAGACAGTTAAAGGGGCTGTGGATTTGTTGCTCTCTAATGGCAACCACCCCGAAACGGAAATCGACAAGGTAACTACACCCGGCGGACTGACCATAAAGGGCCTCAACGAGATGGAACACGCGGGATTTACTAGCGCTGTGATCCGAGGCCTCAAAGCTGGTATGTAACTTTTATTGGTGTAACTTCGCAGCCTCAATAGACAGACTGCCTCAAAAATTAGAATATGCCGAATAGAATTGTGGTCAAAGTGGGCAGCAACGTGCTCACGCGTGACAATGGCAAACTCGACATAACGCGTATGTCGGCACTCACCGACCAACTGGCGTGGCTCTACAACTTAGGATATGAGGTAATTCTCGTGTCCAGCGGCTCCGTAACTTGCGGACGGGGGGTGTTCAAATCTAATCGCAAACTCGACAGCGTGGAACAACGACAACTGTTCTCCGCTATCGGACAAGTCAAACTCATCAACCTCTACTATGACCTCTTCCGAGAACACTCCATTCCCGTTGGACAAGTCCTTACCACCAAAGAAAACTTCGCCTCTCGAAGACTTTACCTCAACCAACGGGCCTGCATGGAAGTCATGATCCTCAACGGCGTCATTCCTATCGTCAACGAAAACGACACCGTCAGCCTTACTGAACTAATGTTCACTGACAACGATGAACTTTCCGGCCTCATTGCCTCCATGATGGATGCCAAAGCGCTCATTATCTTAACTAATGTTGATGGCATCTACAACGGCTCTCCAAATGACCCCGCCTCGCATATCATCTCCTCCGTAAAACAGGGCACTCACTTGCAGGAATACATCCAAAATGAAAAAAGCATCTTCGGCAGAGGCGGCATGGCCTCCAAATGCTTCTTCGCTCAAAAAGTGGCCGACGAGGGAATAAAAACAATCATCGCTAACGGCAAACGGGAAAATATCCTCACCAACCTCTTCCTTCACCCCGACAACACTCCTCATACAGAATTCGTTCCGGCTGCCCAACCAGCCTCCAACGTGAAAAAGTGGATAGCTCATAGCGGCAGCTTCGCCTGCGGCGCTGTGCACGTCAACGCTAAAGCTGCCGATACCCTACGTGGCAACAAAGCGGTAAGCCTTCTGCTCGTTGGGGTTACTGACATCGAAGGGGATTTCGAAAAAGGTGATATAATATCCGTAATCGACCCTAACGGCAATAAACTCGCCGTGGGACGATCTTCTTACGATAGCAACGAGGCGCGAGCAAACATCGGTAAACACGACATCAAACCTTTAGTCCATTACGACTATCTCTGTCTCGAATGATCAAAGATAATTCACGCCAAAGCTGTAATTCTTAGCTATCAAGCTACATCTCAAGCAAGAACAAATTCTTAATTCTTAATTCTTAATTTGCAAAGCATGTCTATATTTAATAAGGTAAAAAAAGCCAGCAGGAAGCTCGCCGCCATCGATGACAAAACGAAAAACATGGTGCTCAATGCCGTTGCTGATGCTATTGTGGCTAACAAGACTGCTCTCTTGGAGGCAAATGCTGATGACCTCAAACGTATGGATAGGTCCAACCCGCTTTACGACAGATTGCAACTCTCTGACATGCGTCTTGAAGGTATCGCCTCCGATATGCGCAACGTGGCTGCACTGCCCTCTCCACTCGGAAAGGTCATCCTGGATAGAACTCTACCAAACGGACTACACCTCAAAAGGGTAACCGTGCCCTTCGGCGTCATCGGCATGATCTACGAGGCGCGACCTAACGTCTCCTTCGACGTATTCTCTCTCTGCTTCAAAAGCGGAAACGCCTGCCTGCTCCGCGGAGGCAAGGATGCCGACTGCTCCAATAGGGCTATCGTCTCTCTTATTCATAATGTGCTACGACATAATGGTATCACAGAAAGTGCCGTGGAACTGTTGCCCGCAACGCATGAGGCTACCGGACAACTGCTTTCCGCTGTTGGATATGTTGACCTGTGTATCCCGCGTGGCGGTAAAAATTTAATCGACTTTGTCCGAAATACCGCAAAAGTGCCGGTTATCGAAACTGGCGCCGGCGTGGTGAACACATACTTTGATGCCTTCGGGGACGTGCAAATGGGTAAGTCGATTATCAACAACGCCAAAACTCGACGGGTCAGCGTCTGCAACGCCCTCGACTGCCTGATCATTCACCAGTCTCGATTGACCGACCTGCCCGCCCTCTGTGATCTGCTGTCAAACTGCAATGTGCTGATTTATGCGGATGAACAGGCATTCATGGCTTTAAACGGGCATTATCCATCTGAATTGCTGCGCCATGCGACAGAAGAAAGCTATGGCACTGAGTTCATGGACTACATCATGGCAATCAGAACAGTGCCCTCGCTTGACGACGCCTTGAGGCATATCGCTAACTTCGGCTCCGGACATAGTGAGTGCATCATAACAAACAATGCTGAAAACGCAGCAAAATTCCAATCCAACGTGGACGCCGCATGCGTTTACTGGAACGCTCCCGTCAGTTTCACCGACGGCGCGCAGTTCGGCCTCGGCGCCGAAATCGGCATCAGCACCCAGAAATTGGGTCCTCGTGGACCAATGGGCCTCAACGAGATAACCACCTACAAGTGGCTCATCGAGGGACACGGACAGATAAGGGAAAAATAACAGCTCCCATAATTCAATATCTTCATATCTATCTTCTTAAAATTAAAATAATACATCATGAGAACTTTCATAAACGCCGAAGACATCGGCAACATCAAACAGGCTCTCGACGAAGCGCAGGAAATAAAAAACAACCGCTTCAAATACCAGTCGTTGGGCAAAAACAAAACGCTGATGATCATCTTCTTCAACAACAGTCTCCGCACTCGACTAAGCACACAGAAAGCGGCAATAAACTTGGGCATGAACGTTATCGTGCTCGACGTGAACGCCGGCGCATGGAAATTGGAAACAGAACGCGGCGTCATTATGGACGGCGACAAAAGTGAACACCTCCTTGAGGCTATCCCCGTCATGGGCTGCTATTGCGATATGATAGGTATTCGCTCTTTCGCCGGACTCACCGACCGTGAGTATGACTATGCCGAAACTGTGCTCAACCAGTTTATCAAATATAGCGGCAGACCAGTGTTCGCTATGGAAACTGCTACTGTACACCCTCTCCAAGCCTTCGCCGACCTCATTACCATAGAGGAATACAAACAGAAGGCTCGACCGAAAGTGGTGCTCTCATGGGCTCCTCACTGCCGCTCCCTACCACAGGCCGTTCCCAACTCTTTCGCCCAGTGGATGAACGCTGCCGACGTGAATCAAATCATAACTCAACCAAAAGGCTATGAATTAGACCCGAAATTCGTGGGCAACGCACGCGTAGAATACAACCAGATGAAAGCTCTCGAAGGTGCTGACTTCGTCTATGCGAAAAACTGGAGCTGCCCAGGCGTTACTAATCCTGCAGACTATGGCAAGATTATCAGCAAGGACATGAGCTGGACTATCGATGCCAAACACATGGCGGTAACAAACAACGGCAAATTCATGCACTGCCTACCCGTACGACGAGGCCTCATTGTAACGGATGATGTCATTGAAAGCCCTAACTCCCTCGTCATCCCAGAAGCTGCCAACCGCGAAATCTCTGCCTCCGTCGTAATTAAAAGAATGTTGCAATCCCTGTAATAACCCTCATTGTGACGCTACACACTTAATCCAAAATACTCTTAATCCAAAATACTCTTAATCCAAAATACTCTTAATCCAAAATACTCTTAATC